>JAITDF010000177.1 GCA_031282705.1 Opitutaceae bacterium
CGCGCGCCTGCACGATTCTTATTCTCAAATCCTGGCTGAGTGGTCTCATGGTTTTTCCTTCAACTCCACATCAAGGACCTTTTCTCTTTTTGTGTCTATATAAATCGAAAATGCTCTAATCTCCCGTCGCTTTCGCTTCCGCCGCTTCCCTTCGTTTCATCTCCCGCCGTTTTCTCTCCGCCGCTTTCCGCCTCGCCTTTCCCGCCGTTTTCCGCCTTCCCTCATTCGCCATGACACCTTCCAGACACGCCGCCCTGTCCGTGTTTTCCGCGCTCGCCGGAATCGCGGTTTCCATGCCCGGTGCCGCGCGCGGCGACACCCCGCGCGCCGCCGCTCCCGCCCCCGCCTCCGCCACCCCGAAAGCCCGGGGCGCCCCCGGCGCCGCCGTGCTCCCGCCGCCCAACGTCGTAATCTTCATCACCGACGACGAGAGCTGGCTGGAGCGCTCCGCCTACGGCTGGTCCAACCTGCCCACGCCGCATTTCGACCGCGTCGCCCGCGAGGGCGTCCTCTTCAACCGCTGCTACACCTCCGCGCCCTCCTGCGCGCCGTCCCGCGCCTCGCTCCTCACCGGGCGGAATTTCTGGGAGCTGGAGCAGGGCGCGTTCATCCAGGCGTGGCTCCCGGTGAAATTTCCACGCCTGCCCGACCTCCTCGCCGCCGCCGGCTATCACACCGGCTACACCGGCAAGGGCTGGGGGCCGGGTCTCTACCCGCCCGAAGACCCAAAAAGAAACCCCGCCGGCGCCGCCTTCAACCAACTCAAGCGCAAGGTCGAAAAAGGCATGAGCAACATCGACTACCCGGCCAATCTCGACGCCTTCCTGGACCGGCGCCCAGCCGGCAGCCCCTTCTATTTCTGGATCGGTTGCATGGAGCCGCACACGCCTCTCGATCCGGATAATTACAAAAAGCTGGAAGCGCGTCACGGCCTCAAACTGTCCGATATAAAAATGCCCGGCTTCGTGCCCGGCACGCCCGAGATGCGCCGCACCCGCGCCGCCGTCCAATACGAAATCTGCCACGCCGACGACGACTTGGGCCGCGTCATCGAAACGCTCGAACGCCGCGGCCTGCTCGACAACACCCTCCTCATCGTCACCGGCGACAACGGCACGCAAATCCCCTATTCCAAGGCCACGCCCTACGACTGGGGCGTCCACGTGCCGCTCGCCGTCCTGTGGCCCGCGCGCGTGAAACCGGGCCGGCGCGTGGACGATTTTGTCAATTTCGCCGACTTCGCCCCCACCATTCTCGCCGCCGCCGGCGCCGCCAGCCCCGGCGGCGCCGCCCGCATGAACGGCCGCAGTTTTCTCGACGTGCTCCTCTCCGAAAAATCCGGCCGCATCGACCCCGCGCGCTCGTGGACGGTCACCGGGCTTGAATGGCACGGCGAACTCCCGCCCCACAGCAGCGCCGCCCGCGCCATCCGGGACGAACGCCACCACTATATCGTCAACTACGCCATCCGCCCCGCCAACCGCACCCCGCCCGGACGCGGCGCCCCGGAAAAACTCAACCCCGGCGAAATATGGGAGGAACTCTACGACTGCGAGGCCGACCCGTGGCAGCTAAAAAACCTCGCCGCCTCGCCTGCCCACGCCGAAACCAAGGCGCGCCTGGCCGGACAACTGCGCGACTACCAGCTCCAAACCCGAGACCCGCGCGCCACCGGCGACATGAAGCTCTTCGACGAAACCCGCGCCCTCGTCGAGCGCCGCAAGAAAAACAACTACCGGGACGTCCCCCTTGCTCAAAGGGGATTTTGAAGCGGAAGGAACTCGTCGAACGCTGCAAGAAAAACAACCATCAAGACTGACACGCCGGTGCGCACCGGTGTGTCCGCGTTGCTCGGACGCCTGCGCGAAGTGCTGCGCGGACAAGTCGGCGGATTGAGGCCGACAGAGGCTTCCTGAGTGCATAAGCCGCACTATCGAACAAGATTTAATGCCTTGCCAACTTATTGAAGCCCGCCAATGAATAGTTGCCATGTGGAACAGTCCAAATCGACCCACGAAACGAGGCAAACGTTACCAAATAGCAGATATTTCCGCACTAATCCATCCGTTGGATCAAATTTTGGATTACTTGGGAAATCTGTCCGTGGAGGAAGTGGTGGACGAACCGATCCTCCAACGGCTCGAAAAGAACGAGTTTGTCTATGCGCTCTATCAAGTGCTGGAGGCGTTGCTGGAAGACGTGGCTGTTCCACGCAAAGGGCATACCGGCATTCAAGAAGCAATCATTGCGGAACTGCTTCAGCAAACTCATGCCATGATTTGTTGCGAATTGGACGACCCTGAAATGGGTGACCATGCCCGCAGGGCGGCTTGGAGAACGATTGACCGGCTGTTAATCCAACGCAGTTCCAAAGATGCAGAACTTCCTTGGCTGTTGAAAGATCTGAAAATCAATGCGGCCAGCCCTCGCGTGCATTTGTCGAAGAAACTGACTTCGGAGGTCTGGTGGGAACTGCTTTTGGGCGAAGAGAATCTATGGAGCGAATTTCTGTGGGATGACGATTGGCGAATGGACTCGTTGTTGGATTTACCTCCCGACGTGGCAAAGTCGGTGACGAACATAGCCGGGATTGACTTGGAAACGGTCCACGAACCCGCGCATACCCCCAATGCGGCTGAGCATAGAATGGCCGAATATTACATCCGTTATATTATCTGGAAAGATGAAGCGCTTGGAGCCAGGTGACGTGAAATAAAGGCCCAATCCGTGCTGTCTTGGAACAGTTCGGGGAGATTGAAACCAATCTAAAATATTGGCATCATGCCCATCCAGCACGCCATTTGGAAAGTCGCTGACAAACCAATCCTTCTTCCCGCTTGGCCGGCGACAAAAACTGGAAGATATGATAGTGAACGATCCAGCCGTCCTCTCAGGAGAGCGGATGTCGATTGGGCGTCAGGAGCCCACCGGTTTCGGAGGACGCATCGACTTGCCCGCCATCGCCCCGGATGCGTCGTTGGGGGTGCGACAGGAAGTGATGCCCCCCTCTTTCTTATTTTCTCTTTCTCTTTCGTCAGGAAAAAGCAGGGAGTTCCGAGCGAAGCGGGAAGCCTGACAAGATAAAGAGGAAAGAAGAAAGAGGAAGACTCCGGCGGTGACATCACTTCCTGTTGCCCCTTGAATCGCACGGAAGCGATTTTTCGTTTTGGTGGTTGTGTTGTTCATGGGTTGCGGCATGGTGCTGGCAGGGCTTCGGCCTCAGGCGCCTCCTTTTGGAGGTTGTCCGTCAATGGCGCTCCCCGAAAGGGGGGCGCTCTTTTTTGTGCCCGCGCGAGGCGCGTCTTGACTTTCGAGTTTGAAACGGTCGGCCCTCACACACCCGCCACCACCGACCTATGTCAATGGATTCAGCCGGGGAGCCCGGTGTTTTTCAAAGGCAATGCTTAGGCCGGATTAGCATTTATTTATTTATTGCATAACAAAATGCAACAATTTTTCGCCCGGATAAAATGAATGCATTTGGGGCTTGCGGTATTTTTTCCGATATATACCAGTCAGGACATTCGCAATGGTTGCTTCTCCGCGCCCCCTTCTTTTTCACGCCGTCCTCTGCCTGGCCGCCGGCCTGTCCGGGCTGTGCGGTATCCGTGCATCGGATACGGGGCGGCCGTTGCAGGTGGCGACGTTTTTTGCCGAGTTCATGCCGGGGCTGCGCGAGACGGCGGCGGCGTATCAGGCGGAGACGGGCGCCGGGGTGCGCGTGCAGGGGATTCCCTATGCGATGCATCCGATGTGGGTGCGGACGCAGTTCCTTTCCGGCTCGCCGCCGGACGTGCTGATCCTGGAGGGGACGGATTTGCCCTGGATGTATGGCCAGGCGGGGTTGCTGGAGCGGTGCGACCGGCTGCTGGAGGAGCCGAATGCGTGGGACGCGCGGCATCCGCGGTGGGGGGATTTTTTCGAGCCGGACCTGGTGCAGCTCTCGCGGGACGCGACGGGCGCGCTTTGGGCGCTGCCGTTCACGCAATACCGCGTGGGGTTCTTCTATGACCGGACCGCCTACGCGCGGCTCGGTATCCGCGAGCCGGATACGTGGTCGGGGCTGGTGGAGAATTTCCGCGCGACGACGGGCTCCGGGCTGCCGGCCATCGCGGTGGCGGTGAAGTCAAACGACGCGCAGAGCCAGTGGATGGGCGAGCTCATGCTGGAGTTTCTGCTGCGCCCGGCGGCGGAGCGCGTGAACCTGCGCCATGCGGAGGGCTGGCGGTTCGCGGCGGACGACCCGGCGAGCGTGCGCGGGGAGGTCATCGACCTGGCGGAGCGCATTGTGGCGTTTGAGCGCGGGCTGATCGACCCGGCGAAGTCGGAGGCGTTCGCCGAGGTGGCGCGGCTGCTGGCGGAGTTTTCAAAAACGTGGCGTCCGGATTTCCTGAGCCTGGACGGGGAGCAGATTTTCACGTTGTTCGCGGGCGGGCGGGTGGCGCATTTCCTGAACGGCACGTGGTATGTGCGCGAGTTGCGCGAGCTGCAAAAGGCGCCGGGCGGGGCCGCGGGCCGGCCGGCGTTTGCGTGGGGCGTGTTTCCGTTTCCGCAACTCGACACGCGCGCGACGGCGCTGCCGCTCCTCGGCCGCATGCCGCAAAACGCGGGAATGCGCGCGTGCATCCTGATGCCGAAAAGGAGCGCGGGCGCGGCGGGGCGGGCGGGCGCGCCGGAGGGCGGGAGGCGCGCGCGCGTGCTGCGGTTTGTGCAATACCTGACGAGCCCGGCGGTGGCGTCGCGGTTTTTCGGCGAGGGCGACGTGTATGACCCGCCGGCGCTGCGCGACGTGTCGCCGCGGGCGGAGTTGCGGGCGCTGCTCGCGCCGCCGCCGCCGGCGGTGCTGGGCATGGCGCATTTCAACGGCTACGACGCGGAATCGACGAGCGAGTTCTGGACGGCGTGGCAGCGTTTTCTGGGCGGGCGCGTGGACCGGCGCGGCTTTCTTGAGGAGCTGTCGGGCGCGCAGCGGCGGGCGTTGCAACGGCTGGCGGCGCGGTATTTGCCGGATGAGGACCGGGCGTTTGTCGAGCGGGAACTGGGGAGGAAATTCCAATGAAAAAATCCCAAATCACGAAATCCCAAATCCAAAAAAAATTCCAAAGCCCGAAAATCCAAAATTCCAAGGCACGCGGCGGCGCCGGTGTCGCCGGATTTGGCGTGTGGCGCCCGGCGGCACCGGCGGCGACGGCGGTGTCAGCGCCAGCGCCGATGGCGGCGCCGGCGCCAGGCGCGACGGCAAGCCGCCGGTGTTTTGAAATTTGGATTTTCGGGATTTGGAATTTTTTTGGGATTTGGGATTTCGGGATTTGGGATTTCGGGATTTGGGATTTCTCAAAAACAAAGCCACTGGAGGTTTTCCCATGAAGACCAAGAGCCCCCGGCCGCATCGCGACTTTCCGCCCGCCGCCCGCCGCGCGCTGCTGCTCGGGCCGGCGCTCGTGATGCTGGCGGTGTTTGTGTTTTATCCGGCGCTGTCGGCGCTGCGGCTGGCGTTTTTCGAGACGGACGGGCTTTCGCCGGAACGGTTTGCCGGCGCGGACAATTTCACCGCGATGGCGCGCGACGGCGTGGCGGGGCTGTCGGCGCGGAACCTTCTGCTCTACGCGGCGATGCTGATTCCGCTGCAAACCATCGGGCCGCTGCTCGGCGCGAAGCTGCTGCACGGGCTGCGCTCGGCGCGCGCGGCGTATTTTTATCGCGCGCTGCTGGTGCTGCCGGTGGTGGTGCCGACGATCACCACCGTGCTGATCTGGCGCGAAATCTACGGCATCAACGGCCCGCTGAACCAGGCGCTCGCGGCGCTCGGCGCGGGCGGGCAGCACAGCTGGCTGGGCGAGCCGGCGCTGGCGCTGCCGGCCGTCGTGGCGACGGGTTTTCCGTGGATGGGCGGCGTGAGCCTGCTGGTGTATCTGGGCGCGTTTCTGGCGATTCCGGTTTCGTTTCGCGAGGCGGCGGTGCTCGACGGCGCGGGCGCGTGGGATGTGTTTTGGAAAATCGAGCTGCCGCAGTTGCGCCCGCAGATCATGCTCATCACCACGATGTCGATCCTCGGCGCCTTGCAGGGCTTCGAGCACATCCTGCTGCTGACCAACGGCGGGCCGTTCAACGCGACGCTCACGCCGGCGCTGTATTTGTTCCGGCAGGGCTTTGAGTTTGGCAACCTCGGCTACGCGAGCGCGCTCGGGCTGGTGCTGCTGGCGGCGTGCGTGGGACTGAGCCTGCTGGTGCGGACGATCACCGCGCGGACGCGCTGAACAATGCATAATGTAATATTTATGAATCCCCGCTATTTTGAATGGATTTCACATCGTGCCGCCGCGAAGCGGAGACAGCGATTGACCTTTTCAGCCCCGGAGGGACGCAGCGTTTCAGCCCCGAAGGGGCGGCAGCGTTTAGCCGTGGGTGACGAGCGCAGCGGGGACCCCACGGCAGCCATCCAGAAAAAAATGAGCCCCGGAGGGGCGGCGGCGAGGGAACGGCGGGGGAATGCGATGCCGCGAACGGCGCGCGCTGCCGCCCCTTCAGGGCTTGGGTATTTGTCAACGTTTTCCGTGGGTTCCCCGCCGCGCTCGTCACCCACGGCTAATAGCTGCCGCCCCTCCGGGGCTGACCACCGCTGCTCCGGGGCTTTGCCGTCTCATCGAAAATAGCGACAAGCCATAATGTATAATGAAAAATGAAAAATATATAACGGGTGACGGGAAATGCAAAACGCGGCACGGAAAACAGGAGGGAGCGCCGGATGAGAAATATTAAACAGGACGCGGAAACGCGGGGCGCCGGGGGCGGCTTCGGGAGTGGCGCGCCGCACGGGTTTGTTTCCCATTATATATTATACCTCATGCATTCCCCGTTTGCCTTCGCGCGGCATCTCGCGCTGGCGCTGGCGGCGCTGGCGACGCTGCTGCCGTTTTTCGTCATGCTGCTTTTCTCGCTGAAGGATTTTGCGCAGACGAGCTGGTCGTTCTGGTCGCCGCCGTCGCCGTGGCGCTGGGACAACTACGTGTTCGCGCTCAAGGCGGGCGGCGCCTACGTGGGCAACAGCCTCATCGTGAGCGCGGGCGCGTGCTCGCTGGCGCTGCTGGCGGCGGTGCCGGCGGCGCACGCGTTCAGCGCGCTGGCGGCGAAATGGAGTTCGCGCACCTACGCGCTGGTGGTCGCGATGCTGATGGTGCCGAACATCCTGCTGCTGGTGCCGCTGTTTCTGGTGACGCGCTCGCTCGGGCTGCTCGACAGTTACCCGGGGCTGATTCTGCCGCAGGCGGCGGGCATGCTGCCGGTGACGATTTTTCTGCTGAAGGAGTCGTTTGACGGCATACCGCGCGACCTTTTCGACGCGGCGCGCATCGACGGCGCGGGCGAGGCGCGCGTCATCGCGCACATCGTGGCGCCGATGAGCATGCCGATTTTCAGCAGCGTGTGCATCCTGAATCTGCTCGCGAGCTGGAACAACTACGTGTGGCCGCTCATCACCACGCAGACGCCGGCGCTGCGCACCATCCCGCTCGGGCTGGCGTTTCTGGTCACGGAGCAGAACCTGATGTTCGAGCCGGGCAAGCTGATGGCGACCTACGCGGTGGCCTCGGCGCCGCTGGTGGTTTTCTTTTTAATCGCGATGAAGCCGTTCGTGCGCGGCCTGGCCGGCGGGGCGTTGAAGGAGTGAGGCGCGCGGGGACGAAAAAGCCGGCGCGTTTCGCGGCAACTTTTCCCAGGGGTTCCGCGTCAGTCATGGCTTGGCGCCATCACGAGGCGAGCCACGGCCCTGTTTCACCCTGTTCTTTCTCTTTCCTCTTTCTCTTTCTTCTTTCTCTTCGGGACAACCGATGGAGAGAAAGAGGAAAGAGAAAGAGCGGGTTTAGGGGGACGAACGCTTCCTTTTTTGCGCAAACGAACCTATAACACAACCAGCAGGATTCATTTATGAGGACGATAAAATTGGGTCAGTCGGAATTGCAGGTGCCGGTGATCGCGGTCGGATGCATGCGCATCAACCGCCTGGACGGCAAACCGGAGGCGGAACGCTTTGTGCGGACGGCGCTGGACTTGGGCGCCAACTTTTTTGACCACGCCGACATCTACGGCAACGGGGATTGCGAGGCGATTTTCGCCGAAGCCGTCCGCACGGGCGGAATCGCTCGGGAAAAGCTCATCCTCCAGTCCAAGTGCGGAATCGTGCGCGGGCGCATGTTTGATTTTTCGAAGGAGCACATCCTCGCCTCCGTGGACGGCAGCCTGCGGCGGCTGCGGACCGACTACCTGGACGTGCTGCTTTTGCACCGCCCCGACGCGCTGGTGGAGCCGGAGGAAGTCGCCGCGGCTTTCGATGCCCTGCACGCCGGCGGCAAGGTCCGCCACTTTGGCGTGTCCAATCAAAATCCCATGCAAATCCGACTGCTGCAAAAATCGCTGCGGCAGCCGGTCGTGGCCAACCAGCTCCAGTTGAGCATCACGAACGCGACCATGATTTCCGCGGGCATCCACGTGAACATGCTGGAGGACAGCGCCGTCGATCGCGACGGCGGCGTGCTGGATTTCTGCCGGCTGAACGACATCACGGTGCAGCCGTGGTCCCCGTTTCAACACGGGTTTTTCGAGGGGGTGTTTCTCGACAATGAGAAATTCCCGGAACTGAACGCCAAAATCGACGAACTCGCCGCCAAATATCAGGTGGCAAACACCACCATCGCGCTCGCGTGGATTTTGCGCCACCCGGCGAACATGCAGCCCGTGACGGGCACGATGAACATCGGGCGCCTGAAGGATTGCATCAAGGCCGCCGATGTCCGCATCACCCGCGAGGAGTGGTATGCGATTTATCTCGCGGCGGGCAACACGCTGCCGTGAGAGGGCGGGCGGCGTGAACTGCGGCACGACCCAAGGCCGGGCGGGCGCTCCGCGCCGGGCATTATGTCCGCCAGCCAACCGGTTATCGCGCATTCATCCCCGTCCCTTGCCGCCGGTGCCGGCACCCTCCGCCACTCTCCGGCGTTGCCTTTCCCCGCTTGCCATCCCGCGCAACCCCGCATAGTTTCCCACCCGTTCAGTTATTTCCCGCCAACTCTCGCCAACCACCACCAACGACAACCATAACAACATAACTTTCGCGCAACTTCGGCTGCTGTCCACTACGAAACCGGTAATTTCGCAAACGGAAGCCCAGCGCTTGAGGCGCGCCCCAAACTGGGGTGTGTCGCAACGCGCCGCTTCCAATGGCTCTTACCGGTGCCAGTAGTGGGGCGTGTGAGTGACACGCCCCTCTTTTTTGGCACCGTTCGGAACATTGGAAACGGGCACCGCAGACATCGGCAAAAGCAGGCGCGCTTTCCGCCATGTCCGACAACAACACCCGCCAATGCCCCCGTTCGGGGCAGAACCACGCGGCGCACCCCGCCGGCGCCGCGCAACCCAGCGCCGGAAGTTTCAACGCGAAACTTTCCCTCTCATGCCAGGCAAAGGCGTCCGCCTGTTGCAAAAAAGGCCTGCTGTTCATGCCCGCGGAAGAGGTGTCCGCAATCGATCGTTTTATCAGTGCCTCGCATGACGGTGCGGCACTGGATGAATTTCATTCCCGTCTCAAAAAACACGAGGGATTCTTTTTATACAACCAGCAAAACGCCTGCCAGTTTCTCGACGCCGGCAACCTGTGCCTTCTACATGGGAAGGGCATCAAGCCAAGGGAATGTTTCTGGTGGCCGTATCATGTTTATTTCGACACCACCGGAAAAATGGTCATCGCCATTTCAAAAACATGCTGCGACGCGTGGAAACACCACGAGCCGGAAATAGCCGCGCAATTTTGTGACGACATTGAGGATTGCGTGAACGGCTGCGGGGAGGAAACCGTCAGGCGCTTCCGCGACGCCTACGCCGGTTCCTACGGGCATGAGACCGTCAGGGAAATCAGCCCGCTTGTTTTTCGCAAAATACGGACAACTGAATTGGAAATTTATAAAAAACGCGGAATGCAATTCTTCCCGGAAGCTGACTGGAAAAACGGCATCGGAAATTACGCCGAAATGCTCCGTCTTTTCCCGGACGGACTTCAAGCCGCATGGATTGGCGGACGAATCATCGGTTACATTTCGCTATGGCCGCTGAAAAAAACGTTCGGCGAAAAGTTTAAGCGGGGGGCCGTCCGCGACGACGACCTTTCCCCGTCCGACATTGAACGCGCCGCCCCACCGCGCATTTGGTTTTTGCGCGCAATCGCCGTGCAATCCGCAAGCGTGCAATTACACAGAAAAGTGCGCGACCGGCTCACCCGATTCATGCTTTCCCGCATATCCGCTTGCGGCGTCGAGATTTTTGCGCAGGCGGTCTCAAGGCAGGGGGAAAATTATCTGTTGAAAAACAATTTTCAAACACACCCCGGATTTCCGGGAGATTTGTTCTTCAGAAAGGAGCCGGCAAAATGAAACGGATTCTTGTTGTGGCGCTTTGCCTCACGGCAATCCTGTTCATGGTCGCGACAATATGCGTGCCGGAAGATGTGTTCGCGGCGTTCGACTTTCGGAAAATCCCAGACAAAGCCAACATCGTCGCGGCAATCATCTCCGGCTTTTTCATGTCCATATCCGTTGTCGGAGGTTTTTATTGGAACCAGAAAAAGGCGAACCGCGCCCTGCGGCTCGACACTTGGAAATACATGACGGAGCTGCGCGAAAAACATCAAGGATACGCGACCCTTCGGATGAAATTGCGCGGCGAAACCGGCTGGGTCCGCGGCGTGTTCCTTGGCGAGATGCGGGAGGATGGGAAACAGCCCCGGCGCATTGACGGTTTTGCCGCGTATTTCCCGGATGTTTTGACGGAACGGAAAAAAGATGATGACGGGCGCGATTTCGTTTTCCTGCGGGAAGTGACCGATTATTTCTATTTTTTCGAGGGCATACTTTCCTACGGCGAATTGACCGAGCGCATGGACCGCGAAATGTCGGTTGTTCTTATAGACCATTTCGGGTGGTTCGTCAGGAATCTGCTCTACGATTGTTGTTGCGACGGGAAAACCCCGGAAATCAGGGGCGGGCAGCGCCGTTTCCTGATATATTACATGGCGGAAAATCGCTACCGGAGGCTGACCGAGGTTTTGTTGTGCCTGTATGCTGACGACTCCGAAAACGCCAGCCCGGCGAACAAGGCGTTTTGCGAGGCCATTTGCGCCCTGCTGAAATCGCAGAGAAGGGCGATGGGCCGGCGCCTCGGCATGAAAGGCATCCTGAAAAAATGGCACCGCCTGCTCGGCGACGCAAAATAGGAAACCCGCCAAACTCAAAATATCGCCCTCCGCCATGTGCCCTCGCCGCTGGCGCAACCGGTGTCGGCGGCTCACGTGCTTTCCCGCATCACCAGGCGCACCGGCACGCTGATGTGGCGGTCGCCGAAACGCTTTTCGCCGGGCAGCGCGACGAGCTCCTGCAAAAGTTGCGCGGACTGGCGGCCGATGGCGCCGTAATCCTGCTGGATGGAACTGAGCGGCGGCGCGCCCACGCCGCTCGCGCGGGCGGCCTTCGCCGCGTTGGTGGCGGCGCGGGCGTTGCGGAAAAAGTAGGACAAGCGTCCCGCTTGCCCAAAATGGCGGCGGCACCGGCGTTGTTGCCGGTGCCGCCGTTTGCGTTTGCAGCGCCGTTATTTGTTCGCGGAAACCAGGTCGTCCACGCTGTCGGATTCGGCGTTGATGTCGGCGAAGAGCCAGGTGGAGAGGTAGCGTTCGCTGGCGCTGGGGACGATCACCACGATTTTTTTGTCCTTGTTTTCCGGGCGTTTCGCCAGTTCGAGCGCGGCCCACACGGCGGCGCCGGAGGAGATGCCGATCGGGATGCCGTCGAGCGCGTTGACTTGCTTCGAGACGGGGCCGGAGTCGCTGTCCTTCACGCGGATGATTTCGTCGTAGATTCTGGTGTTGAGCACGGCGGGGACGAAGCCGGCGCCGATGCCCTGGAGTTTGTGCGGGCCGGGCGCGCCGCCGGAGAGGACGGGGGAGGCGTCGGGCTCGACGGCGACGATTTTCACGCCGGGTTTGCGCGCCTTGAGCACTTCGCCGATGCCGGTGATGGTGCCGCCGGTGCCGATGCCGGACACGACGATGTCAACCTCGCCGCCGGTGTCGCTCCAGATTTCCTCGGCGGTGGTGGCGCGGTGGATGGCGGGGTTGGCGGGGTTGGAGAATTGCTGGAGGATGACGCTGTCGGGGATTTTCGCGGCGAGTTCCTCGGCTTTGGCGATGGCGCCTTTCATGCCTTTCGGGCCTTCGGTGAGGACGAGGCGGGCGCCGAGGACCTTGAGGAGTTTGCGGCGTTCGAGCGACATGGTCTCGGGCATCGTGAGGATGAGTTTGAGGCCCTTGGCGGCGGCGACGAAGGCGAGCGCGATGCCGGTGTTGCCGGAGGTGGGTTCGATGAGGACGGAGTTCCGGTTGATTTTGCCGGATTTGAGCGCGTCGTCCACCATCGCGAAGCCGATGCGGTCTTTCACGCTGGAGAGCGGGTTGAAGAATTCCAGTTTGAGCAGGATGTCGGCCTGCGCGCCATGCGCGGCGGCGGTGCGGTTTAGACGCACGAGCGGCGTGTTTCCG
Organism: Opitutaceae bacterium; assembly: GCA_031282705.1. Classification (GTDB taxonomy): domain Bacteria; phylum Verrucomicrobiota; class Verrucomicrobiia; order Opitutales; family Opitutaceae; genus Termitidicoccus. Next base: position 12,575 of record JAITDF010000177.1, read on the forward strand.
ATGGTTTCGGTGATGTCGTTGTATATTTTAGCCATGTTGATGGTGGTTGGGTTGGAGGGAAAATGATTCCCATGTTTGTTAGGTGTATTACCGATAAATAGGGGAGGCAATGCTAATTTTGCGGGTGACGGAATTTTTTTTCGGGACGGGCGGGAGATGGGAGATATGGGGGATATGGAAAGGATGGGAGGGATGGGCGGATGGGAGGGAAGGGAGAGGCGGAGGCGGAAAAGCCTCGGGCGGGGGCTCAAATGGAATAGTCTTGGAAAGTATGGGCGGGGCGGAGGCGGAGACGGGCGGGGTCGTTTGGGCGGAGGTTGAGGGCGGCGAGTTCGTCGCGGGTGATTTCGGCTTCGACTTGTTCGCGGGTGGAGAGGATTTCGAGGGTGAGGCGCGGGTGGGGGCCGGCGGTGTGCGCGTGGCGGAGCACGGCGGCGATGCCGGCGGCGGCGGGGTCGTGCGGGAGGACTTCGATTTCGTGGGGGCGGGCGTAAACGAGGCCGTCGGCGGCAAGGCGTCCGTTGTCGTGGATGGGGCCTGCGGCGGCCCAGGCGGCGGTGTCGCGGAGGATGTTCACGTCGCCGATGAATTTGTGCACGAAGGGCGTGGCGGGACGGTCGTAGATGTCGCGCGGGGCGCCGGTTTGCTCGATGCGGGCCTGGTTCATGATGACCACTTCGTCGGCGATTTCGAGGGCTTCCTCCTGGTCGTGCGTGACAAAGACGGTGGTGAGCTGGATTTCCTCGTGGAATTTGCGGAGCCAGCGGCGGAGTTCCTTGCGGACTTTCGCGTCGAGCGCGCCGAAGGGTTCGTCGAGGAGGAGCACGCGGGGGCGGACGGCGAGGGCGCGGGCGAGGGCGACGCGCTGGCGCTGGCCGCCGGAGAGCTGGCTGGGGAAGCGGCGGTCGAGTCCGTCGAGTTGCACGAGGTGGAGGAGTTCGTTGACGCGCGCGGCGATTTCGGCGCGGGCGGGGCGCCGGGCGCGGGGGCGCACGCGCAGGCCGAAGGCGATGTTTTCAAAGACGGTCATGTGGCGGAAGAGGGCGTAGTGCTGGAAAACGAAGCCGACGCCGCGTTTGCCGGCGGGCAGGCGTGTGACGTCCTCGCCGTGGAAGGTGACGCGGCCGCCGCCGGCGTCGGGGAACTCCAGCCCGGCGATGATGCGGAGGAGCGTGGTTTTGCCTGAGCCGGACGGGCCGAGCAGGGCGACGAGTCTGCCGGCGGGCACGCTCAGGCTGACGTTGTCGAGCGCGGCGAAGCGTCCGAAGGTTTTGCTGATGCCGGTGGCGGTGATGGACATGCCGGTTTAAGTTTGAGTTTTAAGTTCTGATGTTACGCGGAAGCGTCCGGTTTCCTTCTCTTTCTTCTTTATCTTCTGATGTTACGCGGCTCCGTCGTACCGCAGACTTCCAAGTCTGCTTCGAAGCCCATGCCTGATTGCGGGTTCGCGGCCAAGCGTGAGTTTTTAAGCAGGTTTGGAAACCTGCGGTACGACGGAAATGCGTAACATCAGTTAAGTTTAAGTTTAAGGTTCGGCGGGGGGGGGCTGGCGGCGGCTTTGCGTTTGATGATGGTTTTGGCGATGAGGGCTCCGATGGCAAGCCCGGCAGGGGTGGGGGCGCGGGGAGGCTGGCGGCGGAAAAGGGACCTCAGGGGCAGCTCGGCGGGTTTGGAGGAAATGATGGGAGTGATGGGAATGATGGAAATGATGGAAACGATGGGGGCGGGGAAATGGGGAAAGTCCGAGTCCCGAAATCCCAAATCATCAAATCCCAAATCCCCAAAAAATCCCAACTTCCGAAATCCCAAATTCCAAGGGAATCCCCGATGGCGGTTTGCCGCTGTTTTGAATGGCTGCCTGGAGGGTCGCGTCGTTTTCATCGCGAAGGATGGAAGGGGTTCACGCGGAGACGCCGAGAAAGCAGGAGACGTTTTCCCGGCGACTCCGCGCCTCCGCTGGTGTTGCCGGCGGCGGCGGTGGCGGCAGGTTTTGCAAATTTTGGATTTGAGTCATTGAAATTTGGAATTTTTTTGGGATTTTGGATTTGGGATTTTTATTTTTGCCGCCCGGGCTTTCAGAGATACTGGCCGTAGGCGATGAACTGGCGGTATCGGGCCAGGATGGAATGGAGCGCGGCGACCGATGCCTCGACCTGCAACGGGAGCGGCGCGAGCGCGGGGGTTTCAAAAATCACGTCGAAAGGGCGCGGCGTCTGCCCGGGCGGCGCGGCCAGCACGCCTTGGAAACACTCGCAGATCAGGCCCTCGGTGGCGGTGAAGCCGTCGATGTGCGGGCGGGTGTCGCGCGGCAGGTGGCGCGCGCCGGCATCGAGCGCGGGCCGGAGCAGGGCCTCGTTCAGCACGCGGCCGTGCGTGTAGCCGTAAACGCCGTCGGAGGTGTCGTCGGCGTGGAGCGTGATGATGCCGTCGAAACGGTGCGCGCGCAGTTCGCGTTCGAGGATGCGCACCTCGGGCTGGAGCGAGCCGCGCCAGAATTCGCGGTTGAGGTCGCGCCCGGAGAAATTGTGCCGCGTGTTGTCCTCGTAGCCGGTGGGATTGCAGACGGGGTAGGCGGTGAGATCGTAGCCGGCCGCCGCCGCCGGGCTCTCCGCCAGCTCGCGGAGGAAGCGCGCGAGCGCCTCGCAGCCCGCGGGTTCGTCGCCGTGAAGGCCGGCAAAAAGGCCGAGGCGGATGGGCTCGTGCGCGGCGGGCGGGCCGGCAAACACAAAACGCGGGATGCCGTGGCGCGCGTTTCCGACGCAAAACGTCCCGGCCATCGAGCCGCTGACATCGTGGCTCTGCCCGGCCAGTTCGAACAGCGGGTCAAGCAAATCGCGCAAATCGCGCACGACGGAAGGGGTGGCTGGCCGGACCATGTGGTGCTGGTGGTTGTTTATCAATCGTTCCCGTCCCTTTGCTCGTTCCCGTTCTCTCTTCTCTTCATCTTTATTCTTTCCTCTTTATCTTTATCTTTATTTCTCTCTCATGCTCATTCTCATTCTCAAAGCATTTCAGAACCCCCAGAAGAGAGAACGAGTAAGAGAACGAGAACGAGAACGAGTAAAAAACGGGAATGAGTAGAAACCGGGAACGACGGCAGGGGGGATGCGTTGATGGCGTGGTGCATGGGTTATAAATGCAGGCCGTAGGCATGGTGCCCGCGATAGTGAACGATGAAGCGTTTCAACACGGTGGCGACGGCCTCGCTGCAAGTCGCGCTGTCCCAGGCATCCGGGACCAGCAGCGTAAGCTCAAACGCGCGGAAGGGCAGGTCGTCGCCGATGGTCAGCGGGCCGTCGAGCACGGGCGCGCCGGGGTCGGCGACGGCCTCCCAGCGGACGGGCAGCGGCTCGAAGGCGGCGGAGTTGACAAGTTCGACCCCGGTCGTGCTGACGTCATCGCCGTCGGCGGCGTGGTCGCGGAGTCGCACGGCGATGCCGTCGAAATCGCGCCCGGTTTCGATGCGCACAAAGCCGTGGTAGCCGCGGGCGCGGGCGTCCTTTTGCAACAGGTCGAGTTCCGGCACGCGCGAATGGCGCCAGGCGGCGCGGGAAAGCCCGCGGTCGCCCGCGCCGTGGAAAAGGCCGGCGACATCGACGAGCGGGAAGAAGGAGAGGTTCAGCCCCTGGCCGAGGTCGGGCGCGCGCGCGAGGCCCCCGACCAGGTGCAGCAACGCGAGCGAGCCGCGCAAATCCGCGCTCTCAAAGCCCGCATGGAAGGCGAGGCGGAGGGATTCGTCGTGCGAGTCCGGCCCGAAATAAACGAACCGGGGGATGTGGAGCGAGTGCGCCCGGTGGTAAAACGGCCCGAGCGGGGAGCCGAAGACGTAATCGGAGCGGTGCGAGAGCGTGTAAAGCGAGCTGAGTTGCCCGGCAAACGCGCGCGCGTCCGCCGCGAACGCGGGCGATGCGTCCGCCGCGGCGGGGGCGGCGTCCGGCACGGCCGGCGCGGCGGCATTTGTGAGGGTTAAAAAACGGGGGGAGGAGCGTGTGTTCATGATGTTGAAGAGATGCGTGGGATCATGGGAGAGATTGAGCGACTCGATGGCCCGCGCGCCGGCAAAAGGCGCGCCGACGATGAGCGCAAACACGAGGAAAGGCGGAAGGAAAACCGGGAAGGTGAAACTGGAGGCGAAACCGGGGAGGAGATAATGCGAGCGATTTAGGTTTCATGGTAATGATTCAGATTGATTTTGACCGATGCGGATCGATTCGGATGCGGGAACAAGATGACAGGAAGGCTGATGGAGAATGGCGCAAGGCACGGATGCCTCGACTGATAATTTATAACTAGTTGAAAATTATGAGATTAAATATTTCATGATCATGCCGGGAAACCAGCCGGGAGACCGGCCTGTCGATAAATTCGAGCAATCTCATAGGTGATGCGATTCATATTTCCTACTGTTTTAATGTGGTTTAATGACGTAAAAAAACAACCTTTGATCCGAAGACAAGCTTTTCCTGAAAAATTTTTCAGGTTGCAGAAGAAAAACAGGGATGTGCGTGCTGGCGAAGGGGACGCGTATCCCTGCACGGGGGACGGATGTCGCGGACGAGAGAAATGGGAGAAATGGGAGATATGGGAGGGATGGAAGAAAGAGAAAGAGAAAAGAGGAAAGAGGGAGTGTGAGGCAGGGGAGAGGGGGGATGAAAAGGTGATGGCGTCTGATATCAAACCCACGCCTTGCCGCCGGGATCAGTCCCCTTTCCTAAAATTTTGCGTCCCACTACGCATAAGTGATCGCGAGGCAGCCGGGAATCGTCCGGGAATGCTCGAAAAAATCCGAGGGCGCGGCCGGCTCCGGGCCGAACTCGGGGGCCTCGGCCACCATGAGCCGGCGCAGGTTTTCGCGGGCGCGGGCGATGCGGCTTTTCACCGTGCCCACGTTGATGCCGATGGCGGCGGCGATCTCTTCGTAGGGGAGATTCAGGATGTTGCGCATCGTGAGGATTTCGCGGTGCACGGGGTCGAGTTTTTCCATGCAGCGCGCGACCAGATCCGCAAATTCCCGCGTGACGGTTTCCTGAAGCGGGTTGCGCGACTCCGCCGCGACCAAATCGGAAAAGGTGGCGGACGAATCGTGGCCCAGCGAGAGTTCCAGCGATATGGAGTCCTGGCGGCGGCGGCGGAAAAAATACCAGTAGCGGTTGCGCGAAAGGTTCAACGCGATGCGATACAGCCAGGTCGCAAGCGAGGAGTCGCCGCGGAATTTCGCCAGTCCGCGATGCGCGCGGATGAAGGTGTCCTGCGTGATTTCCTCGGCGTCGGAGGTGTTGCGCAAGAGATGCCGGGCGAGCCCGAAGATGCGTCCGCGATAGCGTTCCATGATCTCGACAAACGCCTGCTCGTGGCCCGAGCGGAAGCGCTCGACCAATCCCGCGTCGTATGCGGCTTCGCGCGCGGAATCAGTGGACGCGGCTTCGGGCCGGCATTCGACGGAGGAGGAGGAGGAGGTCTCTGCATGTGTCCCGGAGTGCGCCGGGTTTGAATCGTCGTTGAGTGTGATCATAGGGAACAAACTGGAGTCGTTGACTGGGTTGACGTCCCTCCTTGGATCAATTCATGTGCCAATCCCGGATTCCGGGATGCAACACACTTCGTATAAATAGATTAATTCATTTTCCCATGACAGCCTTTCCGGGAATCATGCAAAACATCATGGTGTCCCATGAAAAAATCCCGCAAAATGCACGTGGTCGCGCATACGCGGTCGCGCAGGCCGGGGTAACGCTGTTTTGAACGCCCCCGTGCCGTCCGCGCTGCGGTGGTTTCGGAAGATGGTTTTGGGAAATGGGAGATATAGGAGATATGGGAGATATGGGAGATATGGGACTTTGGAGAACGCCATATGCCTCCTATTTCTCCTATAT
>JAITDF010000216.1 GCA_031282705.1 Opitutaceae bacterium
GTCGCGCGCATTCTGGGCGTCCATCATGTATTTGACTGGAGATGCGCAACCACTAACGAAAACAAGCGTCAGCATTGAGATAAGTGCAACGATGATTGGATAACTCGGGAATTTCTTCATAGGATTAATATAAGCGTGCTCTATCTTTTGCCTAACAGCGTTATTGAGCCGCGCTCAGTGCAGCATGAATAAGGGTTGGGGTTGTTGATAATTCCGAGATAAGACAACCGCATAAAATCAACGCGGTCGCGATGGAGAGGAAAAGGCAATGTTTCAAGATTTCGTTTTCAACCTATCCCTGATTTTATCACTTATTTCATCTATTGCAAAATACGGCAGAGGCAAAATGCCGCCGGGAAAGCAAACGATTCGCCGCGGGCGCGCCGCCGGCATCGCCTGCGTTCAAGGCGAGACGGGCCTGTCCACGCCGTCCCTGGCATGGAGTGTTTGCTGTTTTTTGTCTTCGGGAGACCGGGCGTCCCATTTGGCCATGTAGTCCCTTCGCTTTTGCGATATGTTATCGGCATGCGCCTTATACCATTCGCGTCCGCTGTCGAGCAGCTCCACGAAATGCGTGTCTTTGACCCAGGACGCGAATTGCGGGTCGTGCAGGTTGTATTTTTCCGCCGGATCATTGTGAATCGGTATCAAAGAGAATCGCGCCTTCCACACGCCCGGTCGCGCGGCCACAAGCGTATAGTATGTTTTTCCCGATTCGACATTCGCGACCATGAAGTCCGCATTTTCAGCCACGACCATGAAAAGATGTTCGCCCGCCGGCACATGATGGGCGAGTCTGGCCTTTGCCGACACGATGCCCAGAAATTCCTGCGAATCGCCGCGCACTTCATACACGGAGGATTGGATGGCCCCCCCATACGAAGAAGGCCGCATAAAGACAATCTGCGCCTGATTATCAGGAATGGGTGGGTGGGCATTTGACGCGGCGCGTGTCATGTGGTGGCTCGCGCATCCTGAAAACAGGCAGGCGAGTCCACCCAAAAAAACACCGCCCATGATGGTGCGAAGAGAGGCATTGGATTGATTGCGTGGTTTCATAAGCCGGGGAGGAGGGAATGGAATGTTTGCAGCAAATGGAAAACAGAAAGAGCCGTCATGATTTCACCCTAAGGCAAGCCTCTAATTGTAGCAGAGCGTTTTTTCCTGAATGGCGGCGTGCCTGGCGGTGGGGGCGGCGCCCTCGCGCGCTCAGCGCGCCAGCAGGTCGTAGTCGCGGCAGCCGGTGATTTTTACCTCGGCGAACGCGCCCGCGGGGAGCGTTTCGGGGACGTGCACGCGGCCGTCGATGTCGGGGGCGTCGGCCTCGCCGCGCGCGAGGCCGGGCGCATCGACCAGCACGCGCAGCGTCCGGCCCACAAAGGAGCGGCTGACGCCGGCGGCGATCTCCTTTTGCAGCGCCATCACGCGGTGCCAGCGCGCGTCCTTGGCGGCGGCGGTGTGCTGCGCGTCCATTTTCGCGGCGCGCGTGCCCTCCTCCTGCGAATAACGGAAGACGCCGAGGCGCTCGAAGCGGGTTTCGCGGATGAATTCGCAAAGCGCGTCGATGTCGGCCCCGGTTTCGCCGGGAAAGCCGACGATGAAGGTGGTGCGCAGCGCGATGCCGGGGATGCCGGCGCGGAGGCGCGCGATGAGGTCGCGGATGCGGGCCGCCGAGGTCTCGCGCCGCATCGCGGCGAGCATGGGGTCGCTGATGTGTTGCAGCGGCATGTCCACGTAGCGGGCGACTTTCGGGCAGCCGGCGATGGTGCGGATGAGTTCGTCGCTCCAATGCGCGGGATGCGTGTAGAGCAGGCGTATCCAGAAATCGCCTTCGATGGCCTGGAGTTCGCGGAGGAGCGTGGTGAGGGCGGAGCCGCGCGCGGAATCGACGGGCGCGCGCGGGCCGGGGCGCCCGTCCCAGGTGTCCATGCCGAAGAAGGTGGTGTCCTGCGAGACGAGGTTGAGCTCGCGCACGCCCTCGGCGACGAGGCGGCGCGCCTCGGCCACGACGCTCGCGACGGTGCGCGAGCGATGGTGCCCGCGGATTCGCGGGATGATGCAGAACGAGCAGGGGTGGTTGCAGCCCTCGGCGATTTTTATGTAGGCGTAGTGGCGCGGCGTGAGGCGGAAGCGCGGCGTGTCGTAGTCGGGGATGTAGGCGGGGCGCGGCGTGACGAAGCTGCCGGGGGCGTCCTTGCGCCCGCGTTCCCGGGCGAAAATCTCCTCGATGATGGGGGCGACCCTGGTGATTTGGTCGAGGCCGATGAAGGCGTCCACCTCCGGCAGCGCGCGGGGGAGTTCCCTGGCGTAGCGTTGCGCCATGCAGCCGGCGACGATGAGTTTTTGCTCCTTGCGGCGTTTGCGCAGGCTGCGGTCCTGGTGCGAGGCGAGGATGGCGTTGATGGATTCCTCCTTCGAGGAGTCGAGGAACGAGCAGGTGTTGATGATGACGACATCGGCTTCCCCAGCCTCGGGGATAACGGTCATGCCCGCGCGCCGGAGGTGTCCGACCATGATCTCGCTATCGACGAGGTTCTTGGCGCAACCGAGGGAGATGAGGCTGACTTTGATCATGGAAGCAGGGAGGTCGGGGTTAAGTTAAAGTTGAAAGTTTAAATTCAAACCGGGCGGCGGCAGGTGCAGCGGGTGCGGCGAGGGGAGGGGAGGCGGCGGCTGTCGTGCACCGGTCTGGCGTTCAACTTCAACTTAAACTTCAACTTTCACCTTAAAACTTTTCCCGCCCCTAAACCAAAAAACCGCAGCGCGGCGGCTGCGGTTGGAGTGAAAAAAGGCCGGCGGGCGTTATTTTTTGGCCTTGACGGTTTTTTTCGCTGCGCTGACGGCGGTTTTTTTGCGCTTCAGGTAAGCGATGCGGCGTTTCTTTTTGATGACCTTGTTGTATTGTTTGCCCATGGGTTAAAATGTGAAGGGCGGAAGACTGGGGAAAGCCAGACAGGGAGTCAAGCGCGCGGTCATGGCGCGCCGGAAAGCCCTTAGACATGTTGCCCCGGGACAACATGTCTATAGGGCTTTCCGCGGCAGCACCTTTCCACGCTTGCCTCGCCCGCGGGCAAACGCATTGTCTGAACCTTTTCAGCGAGCAACTTTACCCATGAAAAAGACCGCCAGACGTTCCGCCGCCTCCGAGGCAAAAGTCACCGTGAAAACCGCCGCGAATTCCGCCAGGCCCGCCGCCGTGCGCAACGCCGGCACCGCCGTGCGCAACGCCGCCGTTGCCGCCGGCGCACGCGCCGCCGTCACCGCCGCCGCCGGTGCACGCCGGATGAACGGCGCCGATTGCGTCGTCGAGTGCCTCGTGCGGGAGAATGTCGATGTCATCTTCGCCTATCCCGGCGGCGCATCGCTCGAACTGCACCAGGCGCTCGCCCGCCGCGCGAAGGACCTCCGCGTCGTCCTCCCGCGCCACGAGCAGGGCGGCTCGTTCGCCGCCGAGGGCTACGCGCGCGCCTCCGGCAAGGTCGGCGTGTGCATGGCCACCAGCGGCCCCGGCGCGACCAACCTCGTCTCCGCCATCGCCGACGCGTTCATGGACTCCATCCCGCTCGTCGCCATCACCGGGCAGGTTTTCTCAAAATACATCGGCAAAAGCGCGTTTCAGGAGACCGATTTCTTCGGCATGACGCTGCCCGTCGTGAAACACTCCTACCTCGTGCTCGACGCCGCCGATCTGCCGCGCATTTTCAAGGAGGCGTTTCACCTCGCGCGCAGCGGGCGGCCCGGCCCGGTCGTCATCGACATCCCGAAGGACGTGCAGCAGGCCGCCGTCGCGCCGGTGTTTCCCGCCGCCACGTCGTTCCGCAACCCGCTCGTCAGCCTGCGGCGGACCGCCACCGACGCGCAGCTCCGGCACATCCTCGCGCTCGTCTCCGCCGCGCGCAAACCCGTGCTCTACGCCGGCGGCGGCGTCATCTCCGCCGGGGCGCACAAGGAGCTGCGCGCCTTTGCCGAAAAGACCGGCATCCCCGTCGCCACCACGCTCATGGGCGTGGGCGCGTTCCCGGAAAGCCACCCGCTTTCCCTGCGCTGGTTCGGCATGCACGGCTCCGCCGCCGGCAACTGGGCCGTGGACGAATGCGACCTGCTCCTCGCCTTCGGCGCGCGTTTCGACGACCGCATCACCGGCGACGCCGACCGCTTCGCCCCGCGCGCGCAAATCGTGCACCTCGACATCGACGCCTCCGAGCACAACAAAAACAAACGCGTCCACCACCCCGTCTGCGCCGACCTCAAGGACGCCCTCGCGCGCCTGAACAAGCTCATCGCCGCGGAAAAATTCACCGCGCCCGACACCGGCGACTGGCTCCCGCGCATCGCCGGATGGAAGAAGCAGCACCCATTCAGCCACGGCGAAAGCCCGCACATCCTCCCGCAGGAGGCCATCCACGCGCTCTACGAACTGACCCGCGGCGAGGCCATCATCACCACCGGCGTCGGCCAGCACCAGATGTGGGCCGCGCAATTCTACACCTTCGACGAGCCGCGCCGCCTCATCAGCTCGCTCGGCCTCGGCGCGATGGGCTTCGGTTATCCCGCCGCGCTCGGCGCGAAAGTCGCCTGCCCCGGACGGCAGGTCATCGACATCGACGGCGACGGCTCGTTCATGATGAACATCCAGGAACTCGCCACGGCGAAGATCGAAAAAATCGCCGCGAAAGCCATGATTTTGAACAACCAGCACCTCGGCATGGTGACGCAGTGGGAGGACCGCTTTTATCAAAGCGTGCGCGGCCAGACCATCCTGGGCGACGCCGCCAACATCGGCGGCCCGCACAACATCCCCGGCCTCTATCCCGACTTCGCGCAAATCGCCGCCGGCTTCGGGGTGAAGGCGCGCCGCGTGATCGAGAAGGCCGGGTTGCGCGGGGCCATCCAGGAGATGCTCGACCACGACGGCCCGTATCTTCTCGACGTGGTCGTCCCGCACGGCGGACACGTCCTCCCGATGATTCCCGCCGGGAAGTCGGTGAAGGAAATGATCCTGGCGTAAGCCCCGCGCGGCGGGGAAATCCCGGAATCCCCAAATCCCCAAATCCGAAATCCCAAAAAAATTCCAATAACCAAAAGGACAAAAGACCCTAGTGTCCAGTCAACCTTCAATAGTCGGATAAAGTCGATGGAGTTTGATGCGGGCGTCATCGGTGGTGAAGCGCCAGCGGATGACTTGATTGGCGTCGTTGCGCTGCCGCTGCCAGGCGGCAACCTCCGCGCGCATTTGTTCGATGTCGGGGATGCGCCGGTCCAGACATTGCCTGATCAGGCGGTTGATTTCTATTTCCGCCATGTTCAACCAGCTCCCATGCCTGGGCGTATATACAAACTCAAAGCGTTCCAGCAGCGCCCGCGCCGGCGCCGGCGGCAGGCTCTCATGGACCGAGCCGGCGGTGTGTGTTGAGATTGTCCTGCACCAGCGTGATTTTCCCGGCATCGCACCAGCACTCCGCCCAAGATGGCTTGCAAGAAGCCCGTCCAATCAGCGGCGGTCTTGGTGGCGGTGACTTCGGCCAGGCGTCTGCCTGCGAGCAGTTCGACGGCCATGAACACATTGCAGGCGCCTTTGCGTTCATATTCGCAATCATATCGAAACGGTTGCATGGTTGCACCGGCAGGGGCACGCGTGTCTCGCCTATGAGCTGCCGGGACG
>JAITDF010000234.1 GCA_031282705.1 Opitutaceae bacterium
CCTCAAGGGGCGCGCCGCCACGCCCGGCGGCGGCTGGGTCGGCGGCGATACCGGGGGCGGGGGCGGGGGGAGGCGGCTGGGCCGGCGGCGACAGCGGGGGCGGGGGCGTCGTCGTCGTCGTCGGTATCGTCGGCGTCCTTGACGACCAGGGTGTGCGTGTGGCGTGGCACGAGTTCGACGCGGGTGAGGTCCGCGACCGCGGCTTTTTTCCCGAAACGCGGCAGGGCACTGTCCGCCATGTAAACGGGGGTGTCTTTGCGCAGCGGCAGTATGGAGACCGTCAGCTTCGCGCCCGCGGCGAGTTCCGGCTGATACCGGGCGAGCGCGATGTCGAGCGGCTGGCCGTTGTAGAAATCATCCATGATGAGTTTTCCGCCAAGATGCACGCGCGCCACGTCCCCGGTGTAGTGCAGGCGCAGCAGCGGCGGCGCGGCGGCGACAGGGGCGTTGCCGGTGGTGCCGGCGGGGGCGGTGGTGCCGGCGGCGGCGGGGGCGGCGGTGGCGGCGGTGGTGGCGGCGGCGGCGGCCGGCGGGAGTTCGATTTCCCAGACGGCGGCTTGCGCGAAGTCGGCGTCGGTCGGCGCGGCGGGGACGGGCTTGGGCGCGCGGCCAAGCGGAATCTCACGGGCGGGGCCGGCGTCGCGGATTTTTTTTGCGCGAGCGGCGCCGGCGCCGGTAGTGGCGCCGGGCGACGGCGGTTTCGGCGAAACCGTCCCGCCTGGCGCGCCGGCACCGGCGGCGGTGATGCCGTCGGCGGGCAGGGTGAGCGTTTCAAAGATGCCGCCCTCCCCGCCGGGTTCGCGGAAAATCGAGGCCGCGAATCGCCCGGCTTTGCGCAGGAAACCTTTTTTCCTGGGGAAGAGCTGCGGGAAGCCCGGATGGATTTTCAGTTTCACCGGCTCCGCGCTTTCGGTGTGCACGACGAGCGTCTGGTCGGGCGCCACGGTCACGGGGGCGGGCGAGAGAAACACGCAATCCTTGTCGCCCCATTCGAGTTTGTAGAGGTTGAGCGAATCGGCGTGGCCGAGCACGATGATGCGGATGCCGTGGCCGCCGCGGGAGCGGAGCGAGAGCGCGGGTTTTTGCGAGGGCTTGATCCCGATGATGCGGATGAGTCCGTCGGCTTTTCGCTGGCGCCCGCCCGCGCCGGCCACGCCGTCGATGGTGTTGTCGGTGATGGCAAGCTCGGGGACGATGCCGGGGATTTCGGCAAAGAAGAAGTTGCGCATCCTGCCGTCGAACGACTCGACCATGCAGAGCGGCTGCGCGGTGGCGTAGGCGAGTTCGACGCCGTAGCCGAGCGCCATGTTGAAGGGGAGGATGAAGGCGCTGTCGGCGGGCACGTCGAAGGGCGCGACGGGGATTTTGACCGGGCCGGCCTTGGGGTTCGGGTTGAGCGGGTCGCGGGCGAGGTTGAGTTCGAACTGCACGCCTTCGCGCGCGGGCATCGGCTGGAGCCGCTGGTAGTTGTTGACGAAGATGAAGCCGCTGTGCCCGTCCGAGCGCACCGACCAGCGGAGCGTGCGGGTGTCGTCCTTTCCCCGCGGACGGCGCTCCGGCAGCGTGACCGGCATGCCGGGCAGCAGGTAGCCGAAATCGTGGACAAACAGGTGCAGGCGGCGCAGCAGGTGGAAGTGCGGGCGGAATTGTCCGGCGGCGCCGAGCGGGGCCTGGAAGTCGTAGTTTTTGACCGGCAGGTCGTTCCAGTTCGTGGTCGGGGCGGACTGGTTTTCCTCAAGCGTGGTGAGGAGGCCGTCGGGATTTTCGCCGCCGTGATACATGTAGTAGCCGGGGGAGACACCGCCGGAGCCGAGCTTCACGATGGTGGTGGACTCGATGTCGCGCGGGTCGCTGAGGATGCGGCGGTGGTAGGCGCTCATCATGCCGCCGCCGATTTCGCACGTGAGGTAGGGATGCGATTCGGTGCCCGGCTCGTCGGCCACGCCGCCGCGGCCGAGCGCCTCGTTGGCGATGTTGCCGTCCGAGCGCAGGGTCGAGAAACGAAAGCCCGCCCAGTAGTTTCCCGGCATCGGCGTCATTTCGCGGTCCCAGAAGCCTTCCGCATACACGCCGAACAGCGGCAGGATCTCGCCGGGCGGCATCGGGCTGGTGAGAGCGGGCCAGCCGGTGCGCGTGTAGAGCGGCACGTCGAGGCCGGCGTCGATGGCCATGCGTTTGAGGGCGAGGAGGTGGGCGGCGGGGCCGCGGTATTCGTTTTCGAGCTGGATGCCGACGACGGGGCCGCCGTCTTTCCAGAGCAGGCCGGCGAGTTGCGCGGCGATTTGCGTGTAGAGCACGCGCGCCTTTTCCATGTAGGCCGGGTCGTCGGAGCGCACCCGGCAGCCGGACGCGAGCAGCCAGTCGGGGAAACCGCCGTTGCGCACTTCGCCGTGGCACCACGGGCCGCAGCGGACGATGAGTTTGAGGTCGAGTTCCTTGCAGGTGGCGGCGAAGCGGCGGAGGTCGCGACGCCCGCTCCAGTCAAACGTCCCCTCGATTTCCTCGTGGTGAATCCAAAACACATACGTCGCGACGATGTCGATGCCGCCGCTTTTCATTTTGAGGAGTTCGTCGCGCCATTCGCCGGCGGGGTAGCGCGAGTAATGAAACTCGCCCATGACCGGCGTCCAGGGCGTGCCGTTGAGCGTGAGCCCGCGCGAGGTCACGCCGACGGCCTCGCCCTCGGGATTCACCGGCGCGCCGGTTTGCAGTGTCGTGGCGGGCGGGGTGGCGGCGGCGGTGGCGGCGACGTTGGCACCGGCCGCGCCGGGCGCGGCGCCGCCGGGCGGGGCGGCGGACAGGCGGTCTTCCGCGGCGTGGTAGGCGTCGGTGATGGCTTGCGAGCCGGAGCCGGGCGCGGAAGAAGCGCCGCCGCCGCCGGATGAGTGCCCGGAGGAGAAATCCTGTGCGCTCGCCGGCGCGGGGGCGAGGGTCGCGAGGGCGAGGGCGAGGGTGGCGGTGGCGGCGGCGGGGGTGGGGGCGGGTGCGGGGGCGGAGAGGGAGGGGAGATATGGG
>JAITDF010000266.1 GCA_031282705.1 Opitutaceae bacterium
CATCGCGGAGGTGGAGGCCGCGTATTTCACAAAATGAAAACAGTAGCGAGTAGCGAGTAGCGAGTAGAAAAACCCATGCCACCGCCGCCCGCCACCACCCGTCACCACCGCCGCCACCCATCGACCGCAATCGACTGCAATCGATTTTAGTCGATTGCAGTCGATAAAACACCGCCACCACCGCCACCTTGCGCGCCGTGGTGGTGCGCGCCGGCTACGGGGAAATCATGCCGGAAATCTTCAACGGCAACATCCGCGAGGCGTTCAGCGTGCGCTCCGGGGTGAACATGCTCACCACCATCGACGCCTATGACGGGGCCTTTTCCATGCAAAATTCCTTCACCTCCCAGACCATAAGAAAAGGGGCGGCTCTGAAGGACACACTCAAGCAAATCGCCAGGGATTTGGTCGAGGCGGGCAAGGATGCCGTCGTGGGCGGTTTCGAGGGCAAAAGCGGCCGGGGAACGGCGTTTTTCGGGCCGACGTGGAAAGTCCTGGGAACCTACACCGACGGGAAATGCTTCATGGATTCCCGCCGCTTTTTCGCGTTGGAGAAAAACGAGGCGCGCGACTGCGAAATCCCCGTCATCGGCCCGGAAACGGGCCTGCTGGGCACGCCGCGCCGCGCGGAGGCCTCGCTGGAGGTGGAGATGATATTCGAGCCGCGGCTGGTGGTGGGGCAGGCGGTGAAGCTGCAAAGCACGACCGCGCCGGAGTTCAACCGCACCTACATCGTCATCGGCATCGAGCACCGCGGCACGATTTCCGAGGCCACGGCCGGGGCGCCATGCGTCACCAAGGCCAGCCTCTACTTCGGCACGGCCAAGCTCAAAAAGCCGGGGACGCAAACGGAGATAATCCTGACATGAACCCAGTAGCGAGTAGCGAGTAGAAAAACCCATGCCGCCGCCGCCCGCCACCACCCGTCACCGCCACCGCCACCCATCGACTGCAATCGACTGCAATCGATTTTAGTCGATTGCAGTCGAAAAAACGCCGCCGCCGCCACCACCCGCCGCCGCTACTCACTACTCGCTACTCGCTACTCGCCACTCACCACCACCATCATGAAACCGCCCGTCATGAACTTCGACCTGCCCACCCTGCTTGACTACCATGCGGGGATGGCGGCCTCCTTTTTCCACTGCCACAAGCTCGGCACGATCGAGAAATTCGACCCCTCCGCGCAAACCGCCGAGGTGCGCATCGCGCACAAATGCGAATGGCAGGGCAAAGTGCGGGACTACCCGCTGCTGGTGGACGTGCCTGTTTTCGTCCCCGCCGGCGGCGGGGCGGCGCTCACCATGCCGGTCAAGCCGGGAGACCCCTGCCTCGTGCTTTTTTCAGACCGCGACATCGACGCGTGGTTTGCCAAGGGCGCAAAGGACGCCGTGCCGCCGACCGCGCGGATGCACGACATCGCCGACGGCCTAGCCATCGTCGGCTTCCGCCCCGCCACCGCGCCGGTGCCCTCCTACCACGCCGACGACGCCGAGTTGCGCAACGCCGGCGGCGGCGTCGTGCTCGCCGCCGGCGCCGACGGCAAAATCAGCCTCCGCAACTCCGGCGACACCCTGCACGCATTGTTAAGCAATTTCGTTGACGACTTAACAAGCCTCCTGTCAGGATGGAAAGACAACCCGGACGGCTCTCCGAAAGAGACCCCGACGGCCGCCGCCATCACCAGCCTTAAATCCACCTACAAATCGCGCATCGCCGCACTGCTCAAATGACCGCCGCCGCCCTCACGCTCTTCCCTGAAGTCCCCGCGATTTTTGCGCGGCGCAACGCGGGCGATTTTGTCGAAAGCGAGCACCCGCGCGATGGGGCGGGGAAGTTCAAAGACGCCGGGGCCGGGGCACAGGCCGTGAGGGAATCCCTCACCATCACGAATACCAACGTGACCCGCGATGACGCCTTGAAAGAACTGGTCTCCCTCGCCGGCAAGCCGCTCGAAAACGAAGAGACGGGCATCATGGCAGAAATCAATCGCGTGCAGCGGGGGAAAATTGTCAGTGGCGCCGCGCTTGAAAAATCCAAGGCCAACGGCTTCACGGCGGGCCAGCACAACGCGGCGGCGGCGCGCATGAAAACGCTTTGGAAGCACGCCATTTTGATGGAGACCCGTCCCGATGAGGACGGGGATAAAAACATCGCCTCCATCAAACGCTTTGCCGCGCCGGTCATTTTCGAGGGCGAAACCGCCGCCGCTTACATCACCGCAAAGGAATCCGTCCGGCACGGGCACCGCATCTATTCCCTCGAATTGACGGAAATAAAAAAGCTCCGGGATAAGGGCGAGATGCCTTCGGGTTCCCCCGAAGGACGTCTGGCTCCCGGAGCTTTCGAGGAAATAGAACGGCGTTTGCTTGCGAAAGTCAACCCCGAAAAAACCAACGCCTGCCCACCCCGACTCATCCGCCGGCCCGCCACCGCCGCCGAAATCCTCAACCGCGCCCGCCGCCTCTACGCATACTCATGATTACCAGAGCACTCGACAAAAACCACGACTGGACGTTTGGAAAGGGCAGGCAGAACTACCTTCGCGGGGAGCGCGCGCTCACCCAGTCCATCCTCACGCGCCTGCTTTCCTTCACCGGCGATTGCTTTTTCGACCTCTCCGCCGGCGTGGACTGGTGGAACCTCACCGGCGGGAAGGACAGGCTTTCCCTTCTGTTGCAGACCCGCCGCGTCATCGCCGGCGCCGACGGCGTGATGGCCGTCAACGACCTCGACGCCATCCTCGACCCGAAAACCCGGCTGCTCTCGCTCCGCTACAGCGTGGACACCGTTTATACGCTATCACAGACCGGAACGATTTCGGAGGTGCTCGCCCATGCCTAACTCCATTGATTATTCGGGCCTCAAAACAAAAACGCTGCCGGAGATAATCGCCGGCATCACCGACGGCGCCGCCGACGCGCCGGGGCTGAGACGGATTTACAACGAGGACATCAACCTCGACTCCGACACGCCGGACGGCCGGCTTGTCAACATCTTCGCCCTGGCGGTAAAGGACGCGCTCGACCTGCTGCAACAAATATATAATTCCTTCGACCCCGACCTCGCCGTTGGCCGCGCCCTCGACCAGCGCTGCGCGATAAACGGCATCACACGGCATGGCGGCACGCACACCCAGACGGTCATTCTCGTGACCACCGACCGCCCCGTCACCCTGCCGGGCATGGACGCCGCCACGGGGACGCCCTTCACCGTCGCCGACGGCGAGGGCAACAAATACCTCCTCAAAAACACCTCGCCCCTCGCCGCGGCCGGCGTGCATGAACTCGACTTCATCGCCGAGGATGAGGGCCGCGTCATCGCCCTGCAAAACACCATCACCGAGCAGGTCACCATCACCCTCGGCGTCACCGGCGTGCTCAACCCCTACCCCCCTTACCTGACGGGCGTTGACGAGGAAAGCGACGCCGCGCTTCGCGCCCGCCGCGCCCGCGCGCTCGCGCTGGCCGGCGATTCCACCGTGGATGCGCTGCTGGCCGCGCTGCACGCCGTGGCCGACATCGGACAGGTCGTCGTGTTTGAAAACACCGCCGACACCGCCAACCCCGACGGCATCCCCGGCCATTCCATCTGGGTGATAGCCGAGGGCGGAACGGACGACGACGTTGCCCGCGCCATCTACCGGCGGCGTCCCGCCGGCTGCGGCATGAAAGGCGAAACCACAGTGGAGGTGTTGATGGAAAGCGGCATCACCATGATCGTGCGGTTTGACCGCCCGGAAAACAAGGATTTATATATTTCGTTCAACGCCACCGACTCCACCGGCGGCGGCATAAACGAACAGGAACTCCGCGAAAAGCTGGCCGGGAAACTTTCCTACGGCATTTTCCAGATCGCCGACATCACCGGCATAACCGCGCTCGCCCGCGCGATAAACCCGGAGGTCGTCATCACCGCCGCCGGCGTCTCCGCCGCCGGCGTGACCTACGCGCCAACCGCCACCCCGCCAACCAGGCGGGGCCGCTGGGTGGTGAAGTCGGAAAACATTTTGATAAACGGCCATGACGCTTGATGAAGTCATACAATATTACGTTGACCTTCTGATTATACAATATCGTCAGAAGCCCCGCGCGCGCGCCACCGTCGCCGCGTTCGTGCGCGCCGCCGTCGCCGACGGCCTGCCCCCCGCCCTTGCCGACGCTTTTGACATCGACACCGCGTCCGGCGCGCAACTCGACATCCTCGCCAAATACATCGGCGTCTCC
>JAITDF010000376.1 GCA_031282705.1 Opitutaceae bacterium
AAGGCCGTCAAGGGACGCGTCATGATCTGCGGGTACGCCAGCGATCTCTATGATGACTCCCTGATCGGCTGGCAGCGCCTCACGCGCCGGAGTTACGCCGCTGCGGGCGCAGGCGCGCAGGCGCGTTCCGAAGTCCTCTGGATCCGGGATTGATGCGGCGGCAAAGCCGCCGGTAACGTTCTCTGATTCCTGATTCCTGATTCCTGCCCCCCTGACGCCCGACGTGCCGAACCGATTCCCCCTCCCGCCGTCCTCCTGCCGCCGTCACACTGGCGGCATGGATACCCAAAAATTGCGCATCCCCATTGCCGTGATCACGCTAGCCGCTGCCGGATTTGGTGGCATCGTGGCGTGGGAGGGCTACGTTGAAACCGCCGCGCCGCCGGTCAAGGGCGACGTGCCGACCTACGGGTTTGGCAGCACGACACACGCCGATGGGTCCCCGGTGAAGGCCGGGGAAAAGATCACGCCGCCCGCCGCCGTGCGCCTGACCCTCGCGCATATCGCGAAAGACGAGACCGAACTGAAACGCTGTTTCGGCCAAGAAACCCTGATCGCGCAGCACGAATGGGATGCCTTCGTCTCGCTGGCGTACAACGTCGGCCCCGGCGCGGTGTGCGCGTCATCGATCCCCGGCAAGCTGAAAGCCGGGAATTACGAGGCCGCCTGTAAAACCATTCTGGATTTCAATGCGTTCTGCACGAAACCCAAGGTCAAGAGCCTCACGGGCAAGATGATCTGTCCGCCAGGCGCGAAGAGGGTTCTGGCCGGGCTGACGGCGCGGCGCAATGCCGAATATCAATTATGCAGGGAGGGCGCGTGATGGATTTCGAGCCGCCCCGCCTCCCGAAAGACCAGGTGATCGATGCCCTGCTCCTCGCGCAAAAACACCTGCGCGAGGATGCCAATGAGCTTCTGGTGCGCGCCGCTTCCGTGAAGGGGGCCTTGCGTTATCTGGATATCGCAATCGACGCTTTGCAGAGGCCAGAGCCATGAGCACCGCGCCCTTCACGAACCACACCATTTCCGCAACCCACCTCGCCAATTTCCGGGCTGCGCTCAAGGATGTGGCAAGCGAGGCGCAGCTAAAAAGCCTGGCCGAAAAGCATTCGCTTTTCTTTCTTTCCAAAGACGCCGCCGAAGCGCGAACGCTCCTCGCGCAAGCCCTGCGCCGCGTCCGGAGTCATGCATGAAGACGAATACTTTGATGAGAGCGACCGCCCAGCCGCAGGTGGCGAAAAACAGCGGCAGCACGGCACATGTGCTCCTACGGTCCTTTGGAACGTCGTGGGGCCGCGCGGGTCCTGGCGGACGGCATTTTGTCCGCCAGGGTTCCTTATCCTTCACGAGAGGTCTCACATGAAACACATCTTCTGTCTCCTGTTCCCTGTCTCCTGCCTCCTGATGCCGGGCTGCGCGGGCGATTATGGCAAATATCTGTCGGCCCAGGTGGAGCTTGCGCGGGCGCACAAACAAGAGCCGCTCGTGCGCATCGTCGCGCAGGAGGGCCGGGATATCACCGGCCTGCAATCCATTGAGGTTTTCGCGCCGGGGCCAGCGGGCGCGAGCGTTGCGGCCATTGCGCCGCCCCGGAATGAGACCCTGGAATTCCTCGGGTCTGGCCTTCGGATCTTGGGGCCAATTCTCGCCGCGAAATTCGCGGGGGATGCTGCCGTGGATCTGGTCCGCGCCACGGGCGAAGCGGCCACCGTTGGATATCGCTACGTCCAGGCACCGGCGGCCAATTTAACGGTGGGCGGTAACGGCGTTGTCGGGTCGGGAAGCTATGCCGATTTGGGCGGAACGGGCGTGATCGGTGGCGGCACGTTCGCGCCGATTGATAGCACGCACGCGCCGACGGTCGTCGAGCAACCCGCGCCGGTGGTGGTCGAACAGCCTGCCCCCGTCATCGTCACCCAGCCCGCGCCCGTCATTGTGACGCCGCCTGCCGAGGCCGCGCCATGACGGATCTTTTCAATCGGGCCATCTCGTTCGTTGGCGTCAGTCAGTTTTTCTGGCTCGTCGCGGCGCTGTTTTTCTCCCTCGGGCTTTTGACCGGCGGATGGAGCGTCGCGCTCCAAAAGAACGTCCAGATCGCCACACTCGAACGGAATGCCGCTGAGGTGCGCGCGGACGCCAATGCTGCGGTGACAGCGGCATTGCAGAAGGCCCGCGAAATCGAAAGCGCCGGGGATGCCCTGGCGCAAAAACAACTGGCGCTCGAAGCCGAGAACGCCAAAATAGCAAAGGAACGTGACAATGCGATTCGCAAATCGACCACTGGCCGGCCTTGCCTTGCTGCTGATGCTCTCCGGTTGCTCAACCCTCCAGCAGGGTCTGGCGT
The DNA here is from genome assembly GCA_031282705.1 of Opitutaceae bacterium. Taxonomy (GTDB): domain Bacteria; phylum Verrucomicrobiota; class Verrucomicrobiia; order Opitutales; family Opitutaceae; genus Termitidicoccus. Next base: position 2,345 of record JAITDF010000376.1, read on the forward strand.
TCGCGGAAGTCTGCCCGCGCCCGCCGGAATTCCTGCTGACGCCGCTGCCGGAACTGCCGCCAATTCCGGCGTCCTGGCGGACGGCGCAGCCTGGGCAACCGACACCGACGTCGCCCTCTGGGCCGGAAGCGCCCGCGACTTCTACGACACCTGCCGGGGGCGCATCGAGTCGCTGAGGCAGTTCTACGAACTGGAGAAATGATGGATATCGAAGTCGCCAAGGTCTGGCTCCAGATCCTCAACATGGTGGGCACCGTCATCATCGGGGCCTGGATGTATCTGGAAAAGCGATCCAACAAGACCAACGAGCGGATTGACGATCTGGCGGGGCGCTTCGAGGAATTGGATAAATCGTTGCGGGCGGTAAAGTCCGAATCCGGCGGGCATCTGCGTTACACGGATCTCGATCTTCTCCGGAAGGAACAAAAGGGCGATCTGGAAAAGCTCTACCTGCGCATCAACACCATCGACACCAAGATGAGCGAGATGATCGGCGAGGCCCGGATGCAAAACGACACCCTGCAGCTCATCATGGGTTGCGTGACGAAGAAAGGCTTGTCATGAGCACCAAGGAAGAAATCGACACCGCCGCACGCCGGATGCAAGTGCTGCGGGCCTTGTCATTGCATACCGGCCACACGGCGATGCCCGGCGCGCTCCGCGAGGAACTCGCGTTGTCCGGCTACCCCATGACGCTCACAAAACTCATGATGGACACGGCCTTCCTCGCCGAACTGGGCCTCGTTTCCGCGCCGGA
>JAITDF010000377.1 GCA_031282705.1 Opitutaceae bacterium
ATGCTGGAAAAAGAAAATCCCAAATCCCAATGACCAAGGCCCAAAAAAATCCCAAATTTCAAAATCCCAAAACGGCACGCCGGACCCGATGCGACAAACCCGATGACTGAGCATCCTGAAAGCCTTGAGGATCGCACGGCGGATTTTGCCGCCGATGTTCGCGCATTTGCCCGCGCGCTGCCGCGCACGGTGGCGAACATCGAGGATGTGAAACAACTCGTCCGGGCCTCCGGCTCCGTCGCCGCGAATTGCATCGAGGGCAACGAAGCGCTTGGCGGCAAGGATCGTGTCATGCGTTTCAGGATTTGCCGCAAGGAGGCCCGCGAGAGCGCGCTCTGGCTGCGTCTCGTCCACACCGCCGGCGCCGGCGCCCTCGATCGGCAACGCGAAACCCTTCTCGGCGAGGCCCGCGAACTGCGCCTCATCCTTTCCGCCATCATCAAAAAGCTGGAATGAGCGCCTCGGCGGCTTCGGCATCGCGCACGTTTTTGGAATTTGGAATTTCGGGATTTGGAATTTTTTTGGGATTTGGGATTTTGAAATTTGGAATTTGCGCCAGCGCCCCGCAACTTGCCACTTGCCACTTGTTAATTGTCACTTGTTACTTCCCTTTATGAAAAGCATGACCGGCTATGGCCGCGCGTCCGCCGCGCTTGGCAGCCACACCCTCACCGTCCAGGTCAACTCCGTGAATCGCAAGACGCTCGATCTCACGATCTCGCTGCCGCCCGAATGGGCGGAATTCGAGGCGCCCGCGGGCGAACTCGTGCGCAGATACGCGGCGCGCGGCAAGGTGGGCGCGCGCTTCGACGTCACCGGCGACGAGGGCGCGCCGGCGCAGGCCGTCGCGTGGGACGAGGCCGCGGTTGACGCCGTGCTCGACAAACTCGTCGCGCAGGCGGCGCGGCACGGCGCGGCGGCGCCGGCGGTCACGCCCGAACTCGTGTGGAGCGTGGCGAGCGCGCAGCGCAAGCGGGCCGGCCTGCCCGCCGACGACGGGACGCGCGGCCTCGTGCTCGCCACGCTGGAGGAGGCGCTGAAGGCGTTCGCCGTCATGCGTGAAAACGAAGGCGCGGCGCTGCTGAAGGATTTCCTCGCCCGCATCGGGACCCTCGCGGCGCACATCGCCGCCATCGCGGAGCTCGCGCCGCAAGTCGCGCCCGCCTGGCGCGAGCAGCTGCTGAAGCGGCTGCGCGACGCCGGGCTCGATCTGGACGCCGGCGACGAGCGCGTGCTGCGCGAGGTCGCGCTCTTCGCCGACCGCTGCGACATCACCGAGGAGCTCACGCGCCTGCGCAGCCACCTCGACCAGTTCGCCGCCCTGCTGCGCGGCGGCGCGGAGATGGGCCGCAAGGCCGAGTTCATCCTCCAGGAAATCGGCCGCGAGGTGAACACGATCGGCGGCAAGGCGAACAGCATCGAAATCTCGCGCCGCGTCATCGAACTGAAAAACGAGCTCGAACGCATCCGCGAGCAGATCGCCAACGTCGAATGAGCCCCCGGATCGCGTATCCATAAATGGAATACGGATAAAAAAATCAACAGATGGGCTTGAACCCGCCCTGTTTTTCCGCAAAGTTTGGTGCTGCGGCACAAGCACGACACCCCGCGCACCGCTCAAATTCACACGAGAAGATGCCGGGGGCGTCGCGCATCCGTAAGCAACAACATAAAAAACCATGGCCCAAAAAAACACAAAGACTGCCAAGAAAGCCGCCGCCCCCAAGGCGCCGGTCAAGAAAGCCGCCGCCCCCAAGGCGCCGGCCAAAAAGGCGCCGGCTAAAAAGGCGCCGGCCAAAAAGGCAGCCAAGAAGAAATAACCTTTCTTCTGGCTTTTCGCTTGAGCCACGCTTCCTCAGGGAGGCGTGGCTCATTTTTTTGTTCGTCGCTGTTCCGAACGGATTTCGCATCGCGCAGCCGGGCCGCCGCCCCTTCGGGACTTTGCTCTTCCATCGAAACAGCGACAGTCCGCCAGTCTGCGATGCGTCAGAGCCGCGTGACGTCAGTCGCACCGTGTCCCGCGCCCGCCGCCGCGATGCGGGCGAAACGCGGGAGCACGGAGGCCGCGAACGGAGTCGCCTCGATGCCGGCCCGCACCGCCGCGAGGTCGCGCCCTTCCGCCCGAAGCCCGGCCCCGGCGCAGTCAAGATAAAGCCGCGATATGTCCGCGCTGAATTCAGGGTGGAATTGCACTCCCCACGCGCGCGCGCCGACGCGGAAGGCGTGATGCGGCTCGAAGTCGTTTTCCGCCAGCAGCACCGCGCCCGGCGGCAGCCGCGGCACGGTCTGGCTGTGCGACACCGCCGCTGAAAACACCCGCGGGAAACCGGCGAACAACGCGTCGTCATCCGCCTCGGGGCGGAGGCGGATGGCGGCATTGCCGAGTTCGTCGCCGCGCGGATGCCAGCCGGCTTCGCCGCCGAGCGCATGCGCGAGGAGCTGGTGCCCGTAACAAATGCCGAGCACGGGCGCGGCGTCCGCCGCCACGAGGCGCGCCAGCCAGCGCGCGGTCGCCTCGCTCCAGGGTTCGCGGTCGGTCACCATCGCATGAGAGCCGGTGAGCACCACGCCCGCCGCCGCGATGGCGCCGGCGTCGCCGCCGGTGGCGGAAACGCCGGCGCCGGCATCCGCGCGCGCGCCGCCGGCGTGGGCCTCGGCGTGGGCGTCGGCGCCGGCGCGCATGTTTCCACCGGCGGAGGCGGAGGCGCCGGCGGAGGAGGCGACGCCGATGATTCGCGGGAGCGTCGCGCCGGCGTCCGCGCGCGGGTCGAGCACTTCGACGGGCAGGCCGGTGCCGGCGGCGTCGAGGCCGGCGCGCACCCAGTCCTCGAAATCGCCATGCGCCGCCGCGATTTCGGGCGAGGTGTCCCCGAGTTTGATGATGAGAATGGGCGCGCGCATATGTGGCATGAGACAAAGCAGGCGATGTGCCGCGCAGGCATGACCAAGCGCAAGGTGTGCCGCGGGGCACCGATGCCGTCTCAGGAGCCCCCCGGCGGGACGCTTGCCCTGCCTGGGCGTGCCCTGCCTGGCTCTCCGCGCCGCCGCGCGCGCGGTTACGCGGCGGGGCGTTCGCGGCGGACGAGGGCGAGGAGGAGCGCGGTGGCCAGCGGGTGGAGGAAGGCCATCGCGATGAGAATCGCCGGCGGGCCGGCGGGATCGAGGAATTTTCCGGCGAGGACGTTGAACACCGTGCCGCCGGCGGCGCCGAACGCGCCGGAGATGCCCCACACGCTGCCGACGTTGGCGTTGGGAAACGTCTCCGCGACGACGACTCCGAGGCTGAACAGCCACGAGAGGCACATCAGCCCGATGAGGCTGAAGATGACGATGGCCGGCGCCGGCCCCTGCATGAAGGGCGCGAGCGCGCACAGCGGCGCAAGGCACGCCAGCATGACAAGGAGGCGTTTTCTCGACGCCAGCGGCGCCAGCCCGCGCCGCACCCAGCGGTCGGACAGCGCGGAGGTCGCGATGCCGCCGAGCGCCGCGACGAGATACGGGATGCCGCCGAACCATTTGTAGTGCGCGAGCGTCAGGCCGGATTGCTCGCGCAAATAGCCGGGCAGCCAGAACAGGCAGAAAAACCACACCGGGTCGCTGATGACGCGCGAGAGGACGATGCCCCAGAAGCTCCGCGTGGCCCAGACCTGGTTCCAGCGGAACGCGGATGCGGGTTCGGGGAGGGCGGGCGGCCCGCCTGCCGGCGGGAGCCGGCCCCGGCTCCCGTCAAGTCCGGCGGACGATGGCAGGGCGTCTTGGGCGGGCGGCGCGGCGCCGTCCGCCCGCCCGCGGGGCGCGGGCGTTTCCCGGGCCGGGGCGGCGCCGCGGGCGGCGGCGCCGGCCTTGTTGTCCGAGGCGAGGCTGGCTGCGAGAATTTCCTCCGGCGGCTCGCGCCAGACGAAAAACCACACGATGGCGACGAGCACGCCGAGCGCGCCGGGCACGATGAACGCCGCGCGCCAGCCGTGCCATTGCTCCGGCAGCCAGGCGTGCCTCTCCGTCGCCAGCCAGCCGACGATGAACGGCGCGACCACCATGCCCACCGTGCCGCCGCACGCGCAAATCGAGTTGGCCGTGGCCCGCAGCGACGCCGGGAACCAGTTTGTCACAATGCGCAACTGCCCCGGAAAAATGACCGGCTCGACAATGCCCAGCGCGCCGCGCAGCGTGGCAAACACGCCGAGCGTGCGCGCCAGCGCCCCGCCGGCGCACACGGCGGACCACGAGAGGATGCTGATGAATATCATCCGGCCCGCGCCAAACCTGTCCACCAGCCAGCCGGCGCCGACGTAGCTGAGCGCGTAGCAAGCCGTGAAGAGCGCCTGGAGGTTGCCGAAACCGGCATTGTCCATCCCGAAGGCGTCCATGATTTCGGTCTTGAGGATGCCGACGACGCCACGGTCGATATAATTGAGCACCATGGCGAACAGGACGAGGACGGCAATGAGCCAGCGAAGTTTTTCGGGTTTCATGAGGGGATCACGGAATCGGGATGTTTTTAATCAAGGTTTCCCGCTGTTTTGAACGGATGTTTTCACAACCAAGGCGCAAGGAAAGGCGGCAAGGAAGGTTTTATTAAAAATATCAATGGGTTGGTTTTTGTTGAACTGGAAATTCTTCATAATCCCCCATCCTTTGCGTCTTTGCGCCCCGGCTCTCCAAATCTTGTTTTTCAGGCATTGAAAATAGCGGCAAATTTAATAATTAAAATTGTAACTAAGGCGGCCCTCGAAACCGTAGTTCAGGCGCCCGGTGTTGGTATAGTATTTTTTGCCGGTGATGTTGTTCAGGTTGAGGGCGACCTTGTGGGTGGACTGTCCCCACTTGAATTTATAGTTTACAAAGGCGTCGGCGAGGAGGAGGCCGGGGCGCCAGAGGTCGTTGATGGTGGCGGTGGCGTAGTTGCACAGGAACCGGGTCTGGGCGCGCATTCCGACGCCGGTGACGACGTTCCACCGGGGGATTTCATAGCGGACGACGAGGGAGCCGTTCCACTTGGAGACGTATTGGAGGGGCTGGCCGACGGCAAACTGGTCGTCGGCCTTGTCGGTTTTGGAATCGGTGCAGCCGACGGCGCACTGGAGGGTGAGGGTGTGCGCGGGGCGGACGAAGAAGTTGGCGTCGACGCCCTTCGCGGTGTTCAGATTGTCGGTGTTATAGCGGGGGACGCCCTGACCGGCGGCTTGGTAGTCGGGGTTGTTGCTGCGGACGTTTTGGAGCTCGACGGTGTAGAGGGAGATGGTGTAGCCGGCCTTGCCGTTGGCGAGGTCGCCCTTGAAGCCGGCCTCGTAGCCGAAACTTTTCTGGGGCGGGACGAGCTTGTCTATGCCGTCGTCCACGGTGCTGGTCGGCTCGAAGCCGGTGCTGACGCTGGCGTAGATGAGAAGAGCGTCGCCGGCGATTTTATAATTGGCGCCGAGGGAGTAGGTATAGGCGATGTCGGAAAGGGTGCCCTTGGCGCCGGTTCTCTTGTTGTCATACAGATCGTCGAAATAGTCGAGGCGTTCGCTGGCCATGACGGCAAGCTTGTCCTGCCAGAGGGAGGCGCGGTAGGAGATGAGGGCGCCGGCGGTGAATTTTTCCCACTTGTAATCGGTGTTCACGGTTTTGATATTTTCAAAGGCATTATTATACCAGCCGTAGCCGCCGGCGTTGACGGGGAGAGAGGAGCCGGTGGAGAAAGAGAGGCGCCTGCCGGCGTAATACCAAGGGCTGTCGGGGTTGGTGGACAGTTTGTCAATGCCGCCGTCGAGGGCGCTGGAGTAGGCGCCGAGGGTCTGGATCAGCGGACGGGAGAAGTCGGAGGTGTCCACGGCGGCGAGGATGCGGTGGGTGACGGGGCCGGTCTTGAAGCGGGCGAGGAGGTCCATCTGGCCGGCGGCGTTGCGCTCGTCATTGTGTTCGTAGAGAGGCCGGCGGTCGTTGGTGCCGGCGTAGATGCCGGTGGCGGACCAGCGGTATTGGTCGCCGCCGGACCAGCGACCTTTTTTGCTGTCCTTGCGGTAGGACTGGAAGGCGGCGCGGAAGGAGAGGACGGTGTTGAAGCGGTGCTCGAAGAGGAGGTTCAGGCCGTAGTATTCGCAGGTGCGCCAAACCTGCGGGCCGTAGGCGGAGAAATCGCCGATGCCGAGCCAGGAGCGGACGCCTTTTTTGGGGTCGCCGGTGACAAACGGGGTGCCGGCGGGGAACGCCTTGTCGCCGGCGGCGGGAGGGAGGAGGATGATGCCGCCGGCGGTGTCGCGGGTGCGCTCCGGCTGGTATTCGATGGTGGCGGTGAGCGAGGTGGCTTGGGCGAATTTGTATAAAAGAGAGAGACCGAGAAAATATTTCTTGTTGCCGTCCTGGAAGTTTTCATGGGGCGGGCGGGCGTTCTGGTATTCGGCGTAGGCGTAATAATATAATTTGCCGGCGGTGCCGGGCACGGGGCCGGTGCCGGTGGCGTTGAAGCGGCGGAAATAGTCGCTGCCGACGGTGGCGCTGGCGGAATACTTGGGCCTGGCACCGGGGCGGCGGGAGATTTTATTGACAATGCCGCCGGGGGTGGCGCGTCCGTAGAGGGTGGAGAGTGGACCTTTTATAATCTCGGTTTGCAACGTGTTTGACGGCGTGCCGGGCATGGCGTATTGGAAGCCGTCGCGGGTGACGAGGGCGTTGAAACCGCGGACGCGTATGCCGGTGCTGGTGCCGGTGTTGGGGGTGGCGGCGGATACGTAGGCGAGGAGGGCATCGTCGTCGAACAACTGGAAGTCGTTTATAAAATCTTCGGTGAAGACTTGGACTGAGAGCGGAATCAGCACGATTTTGTCCCCGGTGCGGGTGCCGGCGGTGGCTTCGCCGGCGATATAGGTGTCGCGGAGTTTTTCGGAGGAGACTTGAAATTCCTCAAGTGTAACCACTTCATCAGATTGCGTGGATTGAAATTCCGGG
>JAITDF010000475.1 GCA_031282705.1 Opitutaceae bacterium
CTCTCGGCGGTCTCGGCGAGACCGCCCTACCAAAAAACCTCTCCTGCGTAACATCAGTCTAATAACTGATGTTACGCGGTTCCGTCGTACCGCAGGTTTCCAAACCTGCTTAAAACTCACGCCTGACCGCGAACCCGCAATCAGGCATGGGCTTCGGAGCTGACTTGGAAGTCTGCGGTACGTCAGAGCCGCGTAACATCAGTTAAGGACCTTAAGGGCGCGCTCCTCGCACAAGCGCGTGCGCAGCCATCGAAAATAGGGAACTCCGCTTTTCAACTGCGGAATTCAGGATTGCCGCCATGACGGAGAAATGAGCCGGTGTCCGTGCGGGCGGGTTTATTTGCGCGGGACCACGCGGGGCGGCGTATGGTTACGGGAGCACCCGCACCGTGGTGGGTGCGCCGGATTTTGTGGCAAAACACATGCTGATGGTTTCGCCGCCGGTGGCGACTTCGGCGCTGCCGCCGTTTTTCCAAGTGATGACGGGGAGCGCGCGGCCGGCGCGGAAGGGGACGAGGAGCACGCGGTAGGCGGCTTGCGCGCCGCGCAGGCCGATGCTGATGCGGTCGTAGGGTTGCGGGCCTTTTTTCGGGTTAACGTCGCCGTCGGGCGCGGTTTCGACTTTTGCGTCCAAGGGCTGCCCGGCGGCGTCGATTGCGGCGACAAGAAGCACGGGGGCGCCGGAGCGGGGTTCGCCTTTTGCATCGAGATCGGCGCGGCGGGCGAGGAGCACGCTGCCGGGGGCGGGTTGCGCGCCGGGAAGCACGGCTTTCCAGACGCCGGCGCCGAGCATGGCGGTCCATTGGTAGAGATGCGCGTCGTCGTCCTTTTTGATGTCGTCGGCGACGACGCCGAAGGATTTTTCCCCGGCGCGCACGAGGCCGCCGGTGCGGTAGGCGTAGCGGACGGGGTTGTAGGGCATGCGCACGATGGGCACCCAATTTGAAAATACATAGGTCGGCCACCACGGGCGCGATTTGTAGCGTTGGGTGCCTTTATAAATGGCGAGGGCGAGAGGGTCGCCGGTTTCGAGTTCGCGGTCGGGGCTCGCGGCCGCGCGGTCCCAGAGGTCGTTGTTGGGGAGCGCCTGCCAGATGATGACCTGGTTGGTCCAGCGGTATGTGTAAGAGCGGGTCTGGTCGGCGCTGGCAAAGGCGGAGCGGGGCGTGACGACCGGGTTCAGGTATTCGCCGCGCGCGGGGTAGCCATCGGGTTGCGCGATGCCGTCGATGAGGATTTCGTTGTGATATTTGCCGTCATAGTTTTTCGGGAAGGGCGACTCGGTGATCCAGTTCACGCCGAGCGCGGAAAAATAAAACATGCCGACATCGGCGTGATGATGGCCGGAGCCGATGGCCTGGTTGGAGCGGACGTGGAGAAGGAACCAGGCGGCACCGGGCGTGGCGTCGCTATAGGCGGAAAGGATGCCGTGGACGTCGTCGTTGAAGACGAGCGGAAGTTTGAGTTCGGCGCGGGTGACGGGTCTCCAGTCGGTGTCGTAAAGTCCCGTGGCCGTCAGGTCCAGATATGCGGGGCCGGGAAGTCGTGTGCGTCCGGGGGATTTTTCAATTTGCGCCCGATATGCGACGGGATCGAAGGAGGCCGGGTCGAAGCCGGGGAAATTTTTGGAGAGGAGGTAATCGGCACAGGGATCGTCAGGATAAAATGCCTTTATGATGGCAACTATATGCGGGCTGAGCGGGGAGGCGCCCCAGGTGCCGCTGGAGACGTGCGCCCTGCCGTCGGGCGAGGTGTTTTGCACCTGCGCGGCGAGCATTTTGCGGAAGTGCGGGTGTCCCCAGAGATTGATGCCGCCGCGGCGCGCGGTGACGATCATTGAAAGGAGCTGGCAGTGAAGGCCGCCGCCGTTTTTGCCGTTGGATTCATATATCTGGCCGTATTTGTCGATGCCCCAGTCGAGGAAGGCGCGCGCGGATTCGGCGCCGACGCGGAGTTCCTCGGGGTCGCAGCCTTCAAGTCCTTCTATGACGGCGACGGCGAGGTAGTGCGTGAGATGCCATGTCATGTGGTTGATGTCGCGCTGGCGGGCGGGGGCGGCCTGCCAGTTGTCGCGGCGTCCGTAGGTGGCTTTGGCGATGAAGCGGCGCATATGGTCTTTTTGCGCGGGTGTCATCCACTTGCCGGCGAGGTCGAGCGCGAAGACGAGGTCTATGTGCGAGACGAGGGCGTGCATGCCGCGCCAGGCGGTGGAGGCGTTGTTGGCGGCGCCGGTGTCGCGGCCCCACTGGCTGTCGGAGGTGGCGAGGTGCGCGTCGAGCGAGGGTTCGAGGAGGCGGAAGTAGTTTGCAAGCGCGGTGGCGGCCTGGCGTCCGCGCGCGTCGTCGCCGTTGAGCAGGCAGCAGAGCGCCATGGTGACGAGGCAGTTGGTGTTATAGTTGATGTGCGAGTTGTGGATGCCGGGCTTCTGGCCTTCAAAATGGCTGCGCGTCGTCACTTCCGCGCCGGGCAAAACGCTGCGCGTCATGTCGGCGCCGGGCGGAATATCAACGGCGGGCCAGCGGAGGGTTTTATAGGCGTTGTCGTCGCAGAGTTTTTGGAAGACCTGGCCGTCGCTGGTCGCGGGATTCCACCACGTTTTATTGAACAGAACCTCCCATTCGATGAGCGTGCGCCGGCCGAGTTTTTGGGTTTTCATGCGTTCGCGAAACATGGGGATGTCGGCCTCGCTGAAGAGGAGGCGCGGATGCACGCCGGGCGCGGGCATGGGCGAGCCGAGGAGTCTTTTGTCGAGGCCGTCGTAGTTATATTCGGACAATGGCACGGAGGGGAAAACGGTTTCCGGGCCGTCGAGGAGGGCGAGTTGGGCGGGCGTGACTTTCACGTGCTCCGTCCATTTGCCCTGCTCCTTCAGGCGCGGGATGCTGCGCGTGGCGATGTCGGGATCGGCAAATTTGTCGGGCGTGTCGAAAAGCGTGACGATGCAGTCGCGCAGGATGTCGGCCGGATGGGAAGCGGTTTGAGTGGCTTGGGCAGTTTGAGCGGGGAGTCGGGGAAAGTCGTTTTGCGAGCGTGCGACGAGGAGCAGGCCGTCGGGATACTGGCGGGTTTGCAGGCCGAGCGAGCCGGCGATGTCGGCGAGGGCGACCCATTGGGTCTCGTTCGCGATGGAAGCGTCGGCGTTTTTCGGGACGGTGATGGCGCGCGCTTTTGCGATGGCGGAATCAATGGCGGCGACGGGGCGCGCGGGTTCATAAACCCAGCGGTCGCGCAGATAATCGGGAGCGGTGGCGGCGAGTTGCGCAAGCGCGCCGGATTCGAGCGTGAGCAGGCTCGCAAAGGAACGCGGCACGTAAACGACACCGTGTTGGAGAAGCGCCTCGCCGCCGAGCAGGTCATGCGCGTCGAGTCGCACTTTCAAGCCGCCGATGTAGCCATAGCGACTGCCGGGAAAGACTGCGGCCACGCAGGGGCGGATGGCGTCGAGGGCGCGATTCTGCCCGGAAAACGTGTATGGCAGGCCCTGGTCTTGCGGCGGCACGGGATACTTCGGCGCAAGCGGCGCGGCAATGGCGGAAGTGCTGACGGCGGAGTTGACAATGAATGCCGCGAACAAAGCGAAAACGAGGGTGCAAACGAGTGACCGGTGTGTTTTCATAATGCGTTCATGCTGCGTTGTTGCGTTGCTGCGTTTTGTGTTGAAAAGCACCCCGGCCCTTCGGGAGGGCAATGGGCCGCTCATCGGCCGATTGACGTCTTGGGACCTCTAAAAATTGAACAGAAGTAAACAAAGGGAACGAAGAACAACAAAGGGATGCCTGTCATTATTTATTTTGATCTGTTTTTAATAAACAATTTCAAGCCGGCTGTTAAACCAAGGTTTTCTTTGTTTTCATCTTCGTTTCCTTTGTTTCCTTCTGTTCAAAATGAATTTTTAGAGGCTCCCGTTGTGTCAAAAACGGCGGATGATGCCGCCCTTGAGCGTGCAGCTGTTGCGAATGCCGGCATAATTTGAATAGGTGAAGCCGATATAACCGGAGAGTTTGTCGCCGACAACGAGCGTCAGTCCACCCTCGGCGGAGATGCCGTCACCATTGATGGCCTCCCGACTCGACTTTGCGCCGACCTGCCGTCCGCCAAACCCGGTGGCTGAGAGGGTGCGCACGCTGCTCTTGAATTCGTGCACCCATGCGGCTTGCACATAGGGGCGCCACGTCCAGTGGCGCAGATCGATTTCACGGGAAATTCCCAGGCCGAAACGGCTGTGGATTGACGATTCGGACTGCTTGTCCACCGCGAGGGCGACCTCCTCCGGGCCATTCTCCGTGAAACTGTCAACCTGCCAGTTCATATAATGCAATCCGCCAAACGGCGTCACACTCCATGCCTCGGCCTCGATTTTGCGGCTGACCTCAATATCAATTCCCATGCGGCGTCCATCCGGGTCGGCGGCAACACGATCACCGAGGTTGGTCAGCGCAATGCTGCGGCGCAACGTGTAGGAATCCGTGCCGTAGTAACCCAACGCATGAACGGAAAGATTGTCTTTTGCGTAAGCGCCGTAGATGCCGGCATTGCAGGCGGCGACATTGCCCGTGCTGCCATAGGCATCGAGGTCGTTCTTGGTGAAATCATAAGCAAATGCCAGACCGGCGGCAAACGTCTCGCTGAAGGAATAATCAAATCCGGCCTGCACGCCTTGCGTATCGATACTGGCGTTGCCGTTTTCCAAGCCCCGGCGGCTGTCCGCGGTCATGCTGTAACCTTGCAGGTGCGTTTCCCATTTATGAGCGGGCCGGGGGCTGGCCTTTATCAACTCCAGGCGCTGTCCAACAACATTGGTGAAGCTGTCGGTGCGCGCGACCGCCGCCGGGAACAGACCTTCGTAGGATTGTGGTGTGAGTTGGTTGAGCACCTGACCGATTGAATGCGCGTCGCGCATGAGGTTTATCGAACCGATAAGCGCGTCGGGAACCGTGCCGGCCGCGACCGCGGCGTCTATCGACACGGCGATTGCCTGTTGATTCGTCGCAAGCCCGGAGACCGCGGCGACTGGTTTTTGCTCAAATATGATATCCAGCGATTTGCTTGCGGTGTTGATTTCGGAACGAGCCTTGAGCGTGGGACCCTCGTAAAATACCGTCCCGGGAATGCTGTTCGCGTAAATGGTGGTGTCCGTCATTTGAATCACGACATTGGTGCCCGACGCGGCCGTCGGCGCGGCGCCGGTCCATGTGATAATCGGATACCGGGCGGCGACGGCCGCCGCCGCCTGCGGCGTGATCATGATCGTATTGTTAATGACTCCCCCGATGCCCGCCGTCGGTGCGCCAAATGTTATCTGTCCATTATTGCCTGCGGTTCCGCGAACCTCCATCCGGTCAAAATCAGTCCGGCTTGCCAAATCCACCATATAAGCGCTGTAAGCATTCTGATTATAATTTCCAAAGAGTATGAATTTGCCCGTGGTTCCGGGCATCCCGGGCGACAGGACGCCGCCGCCATTGTTGACTGCCGGGTTCGTTCCGTTGGTGCTGATCACACCATTGCCGTAAAGTATGCCTATCGCCGCCACCGAAACCTGTTTCGCGACCGGGGTCGTGTCATCGCCATCGAGAATAAGCTGCCCGCGACCCACATGAACACGGCCTGCATATTCCGAGACATCCGCGCGAAAAATCATGCGATTATTGCTTTCCTTTACAAACTGGCCGCTGCCAAGCAACCTGGCCTCCACGACGGAATCATCCAATATGCTCATATCGTTTGTATTATTTCCAACCTGAAGCAATTTTGCACCGAGATTGACCGTTGTGCCCATTGTCGCATTAAGCCATCCGATATTGGTCGTATTGTTGGCCGGCGGGTTGTTGGTGGCCAGATTGCTCTGCGAGACATCCAGGATTCCATCTCCCGTCAATGAAATTCTGCTGGCGGGAAGGTATCTGGGATTATAAGTGGGCGTCGGGTTGGCAAAGGCCAGTGTCGCGCCATCCCCGACATTGATGGTGATATAAAATCGCGTCCCATCCGGAGACCCGCCACGATTCAGCCCAAACCCGGTCAAATTCAGCGTCAAACGATTTGTCGTGCTGCTACTGCTCAGATTGAGTGTGTAGTTATCCATAAACGTCAGGCCGGCTGTGCTGAAGGCGGCGGCGGTGGCGCCGTCATGCGCCATGTCAATCGTGCTGGATTTGCCTTTGAGCAAATCAATCGCCATGGACGGGTCGTTGGGCACGGTGCCGGATGCCCAGTTGGCGGGATTGAACCAGTTCGCATCCGCCGCGCCCGTCCAGGAACCGGTGGTTTGCGCCCGGGAAACAGGCATTCCCAAGGACAAGGCTCCGCACACCGTGAAAAAGGACAGGTTTTTATAAAGTTTGAATGTTTTCATCGTATTCAATTTTTAAAATTAAAATTTGACGCTGGCGGAAAAGTATATCTGACGGGGCGCGAGGTAGCCCTTGTCATACCATTGCTGGTCATCGAAAAGATTGACCACATTCAGGAGAAAATCCGCATTGTAGGGGCCGATCTTGAATCTATAGCCCATATTGACGTCATAGGAGTCCCTTGATTGCAACTTATTCCGGATGGCCGCGACCACCGGGGGAATATTATTGGTCAGATCGGGCGCCGTGTAACGAACCGTCACGGTCTCGCGAGGCCCGTCAATCTTGACGCCGAAATTCACCCAAAGCCCCTTCATGAATCCTTTTTTGAATTCGTATCTTGTGAACGCCCGGAATATATGCCTTGAAACATTGTTGGGGTTTGTGCCGATATAGATATCGGCGTTTTGGAACGGGCTTGTCACTTGAAACTGGTAGATGGGGTCCGTTGGATCGCGGCTTGGGGTCACAAACGGGGCCATCGAGGTGATTTTCCCGTCATTATACAGATATTTCAAGTTCACCAGCCAACTTGAATTCACCCTGTAGTCGATGGCAATCTCGCCGCCGGTGACCTGGAAACTATTATTCAAGTCCGCCGAGAACCCGCTCGTGCTGCTTGGATTGTTTGTAAAGGCAAAGGGGACGCCCCGGATTACGCCATTTTTCGTCTTGTTTTTATATACGGCGCCGGTCAGCCATATCTTCCTCGCAAAGCCCTGCCATTTGAAGCCCAGCTCCATGTTCTGGTATTCGGGGGCCTCCAGCGGGACCATGTTGCCATCCATGGCGGTATATACCGCTCCGGGATTTACCGCGCGTGAAAAGTTCGAGTATATGTTGAGGGCGTCCGTGATGTTCCAGGCAATGTTAAAGGATGGATTTGTCGCCTTGATGGGTTCGGCGCGATTGATATAAGTGGTTGACGCGCTCCATTCCTTCCTGAGGCGTCCCGTGTTCCGGCTCACGCCGGTGGCGGGGTCATAAACGATGTAAGCCTGACTGCCCGTGCCTTCAAAGTCGGTCGCCCCCACTGGTATGAACTGCCCGGTTTTCGGACCAGTTATATAAGTGGCATAGGGGTTGACATTTATGCCGTTAAAATCCGGATCGCCCGGCAAAATGACCGAGCCCTCCGGTCCATTGAGATTTCCCGCCGTGCGGTAGGCCCTGCCTATTCTGTCGTTTCGCACATACAAGACCCCCAATGTGGTGATCACTTTGCCCCTGAACCAGCTGCTGACAACATTGGCATACAGATTTGTGTCAAAATAGGTGCCTTTCGTCCAATATGGCGCTTGATAGGATGGTATGCTGTCATCCCATCTTTTGACCGACTGGTAATCCGTTGTGGAGCGGAAGAAGGACAGGATTTGATCATCGGTCAAACGCGGCGCCATATACGCCCCCGTCGAGTCCTTCGCGCCGCGATAATTCGACTCCCAGTCAAAGTTGTTATCCCGATAAATATATCTGCTTTTTCCTCGATCCTGTGTTTGATAATATTTCTGGTAAGTGGCGCCGAGTATGAACTTGTTCTCCACCAATTTTTTGATTTTCAGATTATAATAAAGCTCGGCCATCCACGCCGGGCGGCTGTTGGCGGCATCGCCCACGGGATCACCCTGGGCATAACGAAGAACGGCGCCATCATCCCGCAATAATGACAGGAAACGGGAGTCCGTGCGCAACGCCATCGGCACGGCGCCGTCATTCTTGCCATTTTGCACAAAGGTGACACTCATGTTTCTAAATTTCACGTGATACTCCTCAAAATTCCAGCCGAGCCGCAATTGCAGGTCATCGGTGATTTTTTGCGTCAGCATGACCGAATACTGGTATGCCCTCCGTTTGAAATAGGTATCCGGACCGCCCCACCGGAAGGTGCGAAAATCGGGCGTTTGCAACAGTTTGTCCCATTCATCGGCCTCGGCGCGCCCGTCTATGGAGACGCCATAGGCGCTGCGATCCGTGATCTGCCCGTTGTCAATGCGGTCCTCCTTGTTGGATTGAAACTCATATTCAAATTTCAAAAGCGTGTTTTTGAATGGCTGGTAAACGACAATGGGATTCACGTCGAACCGTTCGAGTTCTTTATAATCAATTATGTTTTTGTTGCGCGTATAGACCGCGGGCATCACATAGCGCAACTTGCCGCTCCTGGTGAGCGGCCCGCCCATCTGGTATTCGGTGCGATAATAGTCATATTTTCCAAAACGCTGCCTGAGATAATAGCTCGGGCGGGGCAGCGGCACCGGGCCGCTGTAGGAAATGACTCCGCCCATGTTGCCTTGTCCATACAGCGTGCCCCCCGGCCCGCTGAGCGCATCAATGCGGGAGATCGACACGGTGTCCGCGGGAAATGTGCGCTTGAAACCATTTTTGATGATTTCCCCCACCTCCTGTCCGCGGATGGTGACGTTCGGGGCATCAGTGTTGAATGGATTTGTCGTGGATGCCGTGGCGTTGTAGGCAAGCTGCATGCCACCCACATACTCAAGGGCCTGATAAATATCGGCAGCCCCCATCTCGGTCATAAAATCCTTGGTCACGACCTGCACCTGCACGGGCAGATCCTTGATCGGTGCGTTGAACGCGGTGCCGGCTGATGTGTTGGCGGCCCGATAACCGTCCTCATCGGGCACCACGGTGAAGACATCCATGATGACAATGTCTTCATGGATTGATTTGTCAGTGGAGGCATCCGTCGGCTTGACAGCCTGGGCAAACGAGGCGGCTGGAATGGCGCATGCGAGAAGGCACGCAAGTAATCTAGGGGTCATGGTTACAATTATTAGGTTTGAGTTGTGGTTTGAAGACCAGTGAGGGCAAAGGCGGAGGAGAAATCTGATGCGACAACAAAAACGCCTTTCTTGATTTTTCCACAACGCGAGTTTCAGTTTACGTTAAATAAACCCGCCTGTCGCTATTTCGAATGGATTTCACATCGCGCCGCCGCGAAGCGGGGACAGCGATTGGCCTTTTCAGCCCCGGAGGGGCGGCGGCTCTTAGCCGTGGGTGACAGGAACCCACGGAATCCATCAAGAAAAGAATGAGCCCTGCAAGGGCGACAGCGAGGGGAGGGCGGGGAAAATGCGATGACGCGAACGGCGCGCGCTGCCGCCCTTTCAGGGCTTGGTTTTTATAACGTTTTCCGTGGGTTCCTCGCTGCGCTCGTCACCCACGGCTAAATGCC
>JAITDF010000545.1 GCA_031282705.1 Opitutaceae bacterium
CCCCGCCACCTCGGCGAGGACGCCGGCGCCGGCGCCGCCGCCCGCCCCGGCCCGGACGCCCCGCGGCAGGGGACGTTTTTGGAATAGCGGGGGGCGGGGCGGGGGCGGGGCTGGCCGGCTTTTGGCGGCGGAGGTATGGGAGCTATGGGAGCGGCGGGATTGTTTCCCATATCTCCTATATCTCTCATATCTCCCATATCTCCCATCCCCTCGCCGCCACGCCATCGCTACGCCGCCACCTCCGCTGCCACCGCCGCCGCGCTGCCGCCGCCACGCCGCGCCGCGCCGCCGCCGGTCATGTGCCGGTTATGCCGGTGATGGCGCCGTCGGGCGCGAGGTCTATCTTTTCGGCGGCCGGCGTGCGGGGGAGGGCGGGCATGCGGAGCATCCCGCCGGTCAGCGCGACGATGAAGCCCGCGCCCGCCGCCAGCTCGAAATCGCGCACGGTGATGCGGAAGCCGCGGGGGCGCCCGGGGCGCTTCGGGTCGTCGGTGAGCGAGTCCTGCGTCTTGGCCATGCACACGGGGAGGCGCCCGTAGCCGGCGCGCTCGAAGAGGGCGAGCCGCGCCGCCGCGCCGGGGAGGATGTCCGCGCCGTCCGCACCGTAGATGCGGCGGGCGATGGCGTCTATTTTCCCGGCGACGGGGAGCTCGTCCGGGTAAACGTAGTCCAGCGGCGGGCACGGGGCGGGGGCGGGGGCCGCGCCGTCGTCGAGCCGGGAGAGGACGGCGGCGGCCAGGGCGGTGGCGCCCGCGCCGCCGCGCGCGAAGGCTTGCGAGAGGGCGCAGGGGACGGGGCGCGGCCCGGCGGCGCAGAAGTCGTGCACGAGGGCCAGCTCGGCGTCCGTGTCGGCGGGGAAATGGTTCAGGGCGACGACGACGGGGCGCCGGAAAGTGGCGGCGGCGTCGAGGTGGGCGCGGAGGTTTTCGAGGCCGCGGCGGAGTGCGTCGGGCGCGGGGGCGGCGAGCGCGTCGCGCGCCGCGCCGCCGTGCAGCTTCAGGGCGCGGAGGGTGGCGACGATGACGATGGCGTCGGGCGCGAGGCCGGACTGGCGGCATTTGATGTCGATAAATTTCTCCCCGCCGAGGTCGAAGGCGAAACCGGCCTCGGTGACGGCGTAGTCGGCGTGCGCGAGCGCCATGCGCGTGGCGAGGACGGAGTTGCAGCCGTGGGCGATGTTCGCGAAAGGGCCGCCATGCACAAAGGCGGGCACGCCTTCGGCGGACTGCACGAGGTTGGGCAGCAGCGCGTCGCGCAGGAGCGCCATGAGCGCGCCGGTGACGCGGAACTCGGCGGCGCGCACGGGCTCGCCTTCCGCCGTGAAACCGACGACGAGGCGTTCGAGGCGCGCGCGGAGGTCGTCGCGCGAGGCGGCGAGGCAGAGGATGGCCATGATTTCGGAGGCGGCGGTGATGTCGAAACCGCTCTCGCGCCCATCCGCGGCGCCGGGGGCGAGGCGGACGGTGCGCAACGCGCGGTCGTTGGTGTCGAGCACGCGTTTCCAGAGCACGCCGCCGGGCGCGAGGCGGGTGCGGCCGTGGTGGAGGGCGTTGTCGATGACGGCGGCGAGGAGGTTGTGCGCGGCGGTGACGGCGTGGAAATCGCCGGTGAAGTGGAGGTTGATGTCCGCGGCGGGCTGGAGCGTGCTGAGGCCGCCGCCGGTGGCGCCGCCTTTGCGCCCGAAGACGGGGCCCATGGACGGCTGCCGGAGGGCGAGGGCGGCGGAGCGGCCGAGGGCGCGCAGGCCCTGGGCGAGGCCGATGGAGGTGACGGTCTTGCCCTCGCCGGCGGGCGTGGGCGTGATGGCGGACACGAGGATGAGCCGGCCGGGCCGCGGGCGGCGGGCGCGGGCGGCGTCGAGGGCTTCGAGGGCGACCTTGGCCTTGTCGTGGCCGTGGGGGATGAGGTGCGCGGGGTCGATGCCGAGGTTGCGGGCGAGGGTCGGGAGCGGGAGCATGGTCGGGAGCGGGAAAAGGGCGGCGGAGATAAAGATAAGAGAAAGAATAAAGAGAAAGAGAAAGAGGAAAGATAAGGAGAAAGCGGAAAGACAGGGGTGGCGCGGTGTATTATGGCGCGGGGGTGTCCGGTCGGCCGGCGGCGGGCGGCGGTTCGGCGGGCGGATGCAGGCGGTGGTCGAGGCGGAAGATATGCTCCTCGTCCTCGGTGTGGTCGCTGCGTGTGGCGGGGACGGGCGGGAGCGGCGCGGCGAGATTGTCCGGGCCGATCGTCCAGACGGCGCGTTCGGCCTTGGAGTAGCGGATGGGCCGGCCATCCATATAGTCGATGGGGACGGCGGTCAGGTAGGCGGGGACAAGGGCGTCGAGGGTGCCGGGGAGTTCGCCGTGGTCGTGCTCGTAAGCGCGCGCGGCCAGCCCGGCTTGGGTGGCGGAGACAAGGGATTTTACGGCATAATACCGTCGCATCGGCGACAAATTCCCCTCGAAAATCATCTGCACCACGGCTCTGCCGTCCTTGTTGACTATGTCAAACGGGGAACGCCGCCGGCATTGGCGCTCCAATTCAGGCGCGAGCCGCGTTGCGAGTTCC
>JAITDF010000553.1 GCA_031282705.1 Opitutaceae bacterium
TTTGCCTCGTGGTGCTCGCGGCGGTCTCGGCGAGACCGCCCTACCAAAAAATCTCTCCTGCGTAACATCAGTTATTCATTTTGTTAATCTGTCATTGTCATAGGGGTGATGCCGCTTCCACTTTCACGGGCGGGGCGGCCGGGGCGCACGACCTGGCGGCGTGCAGCGCGGCGCCGTAGGCGCCCATGAGTTCGGGGGCGTCGGAGAAGAGGACTTCGCGGCCGGTGAGGTGTTCGAGCGCGCGGACGACGGCGTGGTTGCGCATGGCGCCGCCCTGGACGACGATGTGCGCGCCGAGGTCGGCGGGGTTTTTCAGCTTGAGGACTTTGTAGAGGCAGTTTTTGACGACGGAGTAGGCGAGGCCGGCGGCGATGTCCGGGAGGGTCGAGCCTTCGCGGAGGGATTGCTTGACCTTGGAGTTCATGAACACGGTGCAGCGGGTGCCGAGGTCGCAGGGGTTTTCGGCGGCGCAGGCGAGCGCGGCAAACTCGGCGGCGGTGTGGCGCAGCGAGTTGGCGAAGCCTTCGATGAAGGAGCCGCAGCCGGAGGAGCAGGCTTCGTTGATGTCGAGGCGCACGATGGCGCCGTTTTCGATGAAGGCGGCTTTCATGTCCTGCCCGCCGATGTCGAGGATGAAGGTCACGGCGGGGGCGAGTTTGTGCGCGGCGAGGTAGTGCGCGATGGTCTCGACCAGGCCCTGGTCGAGGTCGAAGGCGGCCTTGACGAGGTCCTCGCCGTAGCCGGTGGCGGCGGCGGCGGCGACGCGGAGGGCGGGGCGGCCGGCGGCGGCGGCTTCGTCGTGGAAGCGCGCGAGGCCTTTGCGCGCGGCGGCGAGGGGGTTGCCGTTGTTTTTTTCGTAGAAGGTGAACATGACGCGTTCGCGCGCGTCGATGGCGACGATTTTCGTGGTGGTGGAGCCGGAGTCGATGCCGAGGAAGCAGGCGTCGGTGTCGAGGGCGTCGAGGGCGACGCGGGGGAGCGCGTGGCGCTGCTTGGCGGCCCGCCAGGCGCCGTAGGCGGCGGGGCTGGCGAAGAGTTTTCCGGGGCGGGCGCCGTGCATGGGCGGGAGGCCGGGGCGGGCGGCGGCGAAGCGGGCGAGGTGTTCGTCGAGGGTGCCGGCGAGGCGGGGTTGGTCGCGCGCGATGGCGCAGCCGAGCGCGGGGATGAGGGCGGCGTTTTCGGGCACGGCGCAGCCGTCCTCGGGGATGCCCAGCAGTGTCAGGCACGCGGCGCGCAGGCCGGGGATGAAGGCGAGGGGGCCGCCGCAGAGCAGCAGGCGCGGGAGGATGTCGCGCCCGCGCGCGAGGGTGGTGACGATCTGGAGCGCGACGGCGTGGAAGACGCTCGCGGCGATGTCGGCGGGCGGGACGTTGCGGGCGAGGAGGTTTTGGATGTCGGTCTTGGCAAACACGCCGCAGCGCGAGGCGATGGGGTGCACGGCGCGGGCGGCGCGGGCGAGCGCGTCGAGTTGCGCGACCTCGACGCCGAGGAGCGTGGCGACCTGGTCGATGAAGGCGCCGGTGCCGCCGGCGCAGGAGCCGTTCATGCGGATGTCGGGCGCGCGGCCGGGGGCGAAGAAAATCATCTTCGCGTCCTCGCCGCCGATGTCGATGAGGGTGCGGATGCCGGGGTGGCGGCGGGCGACGACCTCGGCGGCGGCGATGACTTCCTGGAGGAACGGGAGGCCGTGCGCCTCGGCGAGGCCCATGCCGGCGGAGCCGGTGAGGGCGAGCGCGACGCGGGCGCCGGGGCCGATGGTCTCGCGCGCGCCGGCAAACACGGCGCGCAGGCCGGCGGCGATGTCGGTGTGGTGGCGGCGGTAGTCGGAGAAGACGATGCCGCCGCCGGCGGGCTCGACGATGACGAGTTTGAGCGTGGTGGAGCCGACATCGAGGCCGGCGTGGAATCCGGGGGGCGGTTGCATGGCGGATACGGCGGGAGGCGGAGGCGGAGACGGGAGGCGAGGCGGGAGGCGGGAGGTTCAGCCGCGGGCGGCGGGGGCGCGGCGCGGCGCGTTTTTGGGTTTTGCCTTTGGCGCCGGGCGGGCGGCGGGCGGGGGCGGCGGGGGCGTTTTCAGCAGGCCGGCGAGCATGGCGAGGATGATGGGTTTGCGTTCGCGCATGAAGCGGACGAAGGCGGCGGGGTCGTTGTCAAAAAAGACCTCGTCGAGCGCGGGTTTGGCGAGGAAGGGGAAGAGGAGCAGGCCGTAAACGCTGGTGAAGAGGTGCGCGAGCGCGTGCCCGGCGGGCACGGGGATGCGGAGTTCGCCGGCGATTTGCTGCTGCACGCGGTGGAGCGCGCCGAAGTTTCCGCTGCGGGAGCGGATGAGCTCGACGAGCACCTGCGGGTCGCGGCGGATTTCGATGACGAGGAAGTGGGGGAGGAGCGGGTCGTCGAGGAGGAGGTCGAGGTAGCTGTCCACGACGCGCTCGATTTTGACGAGGAGCGGCAGGTCCGTCTCGATGATGGAGGCGACGCGGGGCACGATTTCGCCGACGGCGCGCACGAGGATGGCGCGGAAAAGGGTCTCCTTTGTGCGGTAATAATAGTGCAGGAGCGTGCGGCTGATGCCGGCCTCGGCGGCGATGTCCTGCATGGACGCGGCTTCGAGCCCCTTGCGGAGAAAAACCGCCTTGGCGGCGAGGAGGATGGTGGTCTCGGTTTCCGGCATCGACCGGGAAGAAAGGCGGGGTTTGACAGGTGTGTCAAACAGGAAAGTCAGGGCCGCCGTCGCCGCCCCGTTCTTCTTTCTCGTTCTTCGTTCTCGTTCTCGTTCTCGTTCTCGTTCCTCGTTCTCTCTTCCTTCTGTTTCCAGCCGTTCTCAAACCACCGCAGCCAAACCCACCGTCCTTCCGCCACCATGTCCGCCAACGAAAACACCGCTCCCGCCGTCACCGCTCCCGCCGCTCTCGCCGTCACCGCTCCCGCCGCTGCTGGCGACGCCGCCGCCGCCGCTCCCGCCGCCGCCGATCTCGCCGGCCTCGTCCGCGCCATCGGGCAACGCGCCCGCGCCGCCTCGCTCGTGCTGGCCACCGCCGGTACCGCGCAAAAAAACGCCGCGCTCCTCGAACTCGCCCGCCTCCTCGCGCTCCCCGCCACCGCCGCCGCCCTCCTCGCCGCCAACGCCCGCGACCTCGCCGCGGCCCGCGAAAACGCCCTCGCCGCGCCGCAAATCGACCGCCTCACGCTCACGCCCGCCCGCCTCGCGCACCTCGCCGAAAGCGTCCGGCAGGTCGCCGCGCTGCCCGACCCCGTCGGCGAAGTGCTCGACGAGACGGTGCGCCCCAACGGCCTGCGCATCCGCCGCGTCCGCGTGCCCATCGGCGTCATCGGCATCATTTACGAGGCGCGCCCCAACGTCACCATCGACTGCGCCAGCCTCTGCCTGAAGTCCGGCAACGCCTCCATCCTCCGCGGCGGCAGGGAGATTTTCCACACCAACACCGCCCTTGCCGCGCTGCTGCCCGCCGCGCTCGCCCATGCCGGGCTGCCCGCCGGCGCCGTGCAACTCATCCCCACCACCGACCGCGCCGCGCTCAACACCCTGCTCAGGCTCGACGAGTGCATCCACTGCATCATCCCGCGCGGCGGCGAATCGCTCATCCGCTTCGTCGCGGAAAACGCCACCATCCCCGTCATCAAACACTACAACGGCATCTGCTTCGTTTACCTCGACGCCGCCGCCGACCCCGCGATGGCGGAAGCCGTCACGCTCAACGCCAAGACCTCCCGCCCCTCCGTGTGCAACGCCGCCGAGCAGCTCCTCGTGCACCGCGCCGCCGCCGCCGCGCTCCTGCCCCGCGTGGCCCGCGCCCTCGCGGCGGAAAACGTGGAACTGCGCTGCGACCCCGCCGCCGCCGCGCTCCTCGCCCGCGCGCGCATCCCGCACACCCCCGCGACCGCCGCCGACTACCGCGCCGAGTTTCTCGCGCCCATCCTGGCCGTGCGCGTGGTGGACACGCTCGACGAAGCCGTCGCCATCATCAACCGCGACGGCTCCGCGCACAGCGACGCCATCATCACGCAGGACGAGCCGGCGGCGCGCCGCTTCCTGGCCGGCGTGGACAGCTCCGCGGTTTTCTGGAACGCCTCCACGCGCTTCAACGACGGCTACGAATTCGGTTTCGGCGCGGAAATCGGCATCAGCACCGACCGCCTCCACGCCCGCGGCCCGATGGGGCTGCGCGAGTTGTGCAGCTATAAATTCCTCGTCGAAGGCGCCGGCCAGGTGCGCGGGTGAAGGATTTTCGATTTTCGATTCTCGATTTTCGATTGGGCGCTGCCGCGCCGGTTTGCCGGCGGGAGCGGAAGCTCCCCCAATCGAAAATCGAGAATCGAAAATCGAAAATCAGCCAGGCCCTTGGGGGATGAATCGGGGGCGGGTCTAAACAGGGGGCTCATCCGGCGCCGGCGTTTTTTCCGCGGGCTTGCGGAGGGAGAGGAGCAGGTAGAGGGCGACGCCGGAGACGATGCCGGCGTCGGCGATGTTGAATGTGGGGTAGATGTAGCCACCGAAGTGAAAATCGAGAAAGTCGATGACGTGCCCGTGGAGCATGCGGTCAACAAGGTTGCCCGCGATGCCGCCGCAGAGGAGGCCGAAGCCGATTTGCACGGCGTGCTGCCGGAGGCCGAGCGTGCGGCGCCAGAAGAAGATCGCGGCCAGCGCGGCGAGCGCAACCCCGGCGAGCAGGGCGCTGCGGCCGGCAAACAGGCTCCAGGCCGCGCCGGTGTTGCCGACGTGCACGAGGTTGAAAAAGCCGGGGATGATCTCGATGTGCCCCGGCGGCCCGTAGGTGCCGAAGTCGAGGGTGCGGTGCATCCAGATTTTCGTGGCCTGGTCGAGCGTGAGGACCGCGAGCGCGCAGAGGTGAAACCAGCGGTAGGCCAGCAGGCGCCGCATCCGCGCGGGCGGGGGCGCGGGCGCGGGCGGGGGCGGCGCGCCGGGGGCGCGGGAAGCCGAAGTGTCGGGGGGGGGCATCGGGAAGGTTGGGTTAAGTTTAAGAATGGGAGTTATGGGAGTTATGGGAGATATGGGAGCTATGGGAGATAGGGGAGGGCGGACTCTGACTCTGACTTAAACTTAAACTCTGATGTTACGCGGCGGCGTCCGTTCTCTTTCTTCTTTTCTCTTTCTCTTTCTTCTTTCGTCAGGTGCGAGCCGGGAGAAAGAGGAAAGAATAAAGAATAAAGAGAAAGAGAACAGACGCTTACGCGTAACATCACTGATGTTACGCGGCGGCCAGTTTTGGCAGGGCGGTCTCGCCGAGACCGCCGTCGTTTGCCTCGTGGTGCTCGCGGCGGTCTCGGCG
>JAITDF010000557.1 GCA_031282705.1 Opitutaceae bacterium
GACCGCCCTGCCAAAACTGGCCGCCGCGTAACATCAGTTATCAAGAATTGAAAAGCCTCCGCGTGAGACATGATTTTTCAAAGCGTCCTTTATTGTTGACCGGCATCACTCGCGCTCCACGGAGCACCCGCCGCGCGTCATCGTTTTCGAGAGCGACGGCTGCGGCAGGTATGCGCCGTTTTTGCGCAGCGTTTCGACGAGCGTTTCCGTGTTCAAACCGGCGGCGGGCCGCCCCGTGCGGATGCTTTGCACCGCCGCAGCGCCCGCGGCCTCGCCCATCATGTAGCACGCGGGCTGGTCGCGGATCGCCGCGTGGAGCCGCAGGTCGCTGCTGTTGCAACGGCCCGCCACCCACAAGTTCACCGAGCCTTTGGGGACGAGGATGCCGTAGGGGATGCCGTAATACTCGCCGGCCTTCGTGCGGTCGCGCTCCAGGAACTGCGTCGTGTAACGCTCCCATTGCCCGTCGGAGCAGTCGTGGACGTGCATGTCCACCGATTTGTTATAAACCGCGATCTGGTCGGGGAACCAGCGGCGCGCCGTGAAATCCGCGTAGTTCAACTCATATTCGCCGACGATGCGCCGCGACTCGCGGATGCCGAGCAGCGCGCCGGTGGCGACGTATTCCATGTTTTCGCAGCCTTTCACATATTTGCGGAAAAACTCCGTGTATTCGGCGACGAATTTGCGGCCCTTTGCCATGCCGTCGCTGAGGCTGCGGCAGTCGAGCGCGTCGGTGCCGAACAGGTGCCCCGCGTTCATGATCGCCTTGTCCCGGCCCCAGCGGAAAATCCCCGGCACGTGCCGGTCGCGCTGCGTGAAAAAGCCGTCGGCGATGGCCTTGTGGACGGCGGCCTGCTGCGCGCGCGTCTTGAACACCTCGCCGTCAATACCCGCCTGCACCGCGCACAGCGTCGGCGCCATTATATATTTCGTGTCGCGCCCCGCCTCGCGCGCCTTCACGCCGCACAGCACGGACAGCGCGGCGTCGCCCGTCGCGTCAACAAACGCCTTCGCCTTTATATAACGGTGGCCCTCGATGTTGTTGACAACAACGCCGTTCACGCGCCCGCCGGCGGCGGAGACATCGGCGTCGATCACTTTTGTGAAGAAGCGCACCTCGACGCCGGCCTTCGCGCAAAGTTCGTCGAGCAGGAGCTTCAGTTTTTCGGGGTTGTAGCCCATGCCGCCGTGGAGTTTTTTGCGCCACTCGTCGGTGCTGATGTTCGGCTTGTAGGCTTTGCGGACATGCATTTCCTCGATGATTTCGCGCATCAAGCCGCCGACGATCATCCGCTCGCCGTCGCCCATGTCCGACCACGCGGAGACGAGCGCCGAGGTGCCGGCGCCGCCGAGGCAGCCGAGCTGCTCGATCAGCAACACTTTCGCGCCGAGCCGTCCCGCGCAAATCGCCGCCGCCGCCCCGCCCGGCCCGCCGCCGGCGACAACAATATCATGGCCGTCCTCGACGGGAATGTTTCGGGTGAATGCATAATGCCTGGTTTCTGTTTGCATGGAGAAATCATTCGCGCGGGCCCGGCCTGTCTTGCTCCGGGCCGGTTTCGGACGCGGCGTTTCGGAGGACGCGGGACTGCGGCGAGGTGAATGTCGTCATTTCGGGAAAACTCGATGGCGCCCATTCAACCAAATCCCCCCGCGCCCTGGCATTGGCGCAATCGCTGAAAAACTGTCTTTTCCTGCTACACGCCCGGCGTCCCGCCGGGACGGTTTCCGCCCATTGAAAAAACGCCGGGGAATCTTCCCCGCGTCACTGATGTGTTCTTCTTTCTTCTTTCTTCTTTCTCTTTCCTCTTTCTTCAAATGTGGCCGGAGGAAAGAGGAAAGAGAACGACGGACGACGGACGACGGACGACGGACGATGGACGAAAAACGGAAATGGACGCTTCCGCGTAACGTCGGCCGCGTCACATCAACCCAAGGCGGGCGCGAACCAGCGCGATGGCGGCCACGACCGCGGTCTCCGCGCGGAGCACGCGCGGGCCGAGGTGCGCGAGCGCGAAGCCGGCGGCGCGCAACAGGTCGCGCTCGGCGCCGCTCCAGCCGCGTTCCGGGCCGATGGCAAGCGCGAGCGGCGGGAAAACGGCGGCACCGGCGGCGGCGGCACTGGCGGCACTGGCTGCGGCGGTGCCGGCACTGGCGGCGGTGTTGGAGTCGCTGACGCCGGCGGTGCCGACTCCGGCCGTGGCGCCGCCGGCGGGCAGCGCGGCGAGCCACCGGCCGAGCGATTGCGGCGCCTCGTAGTTGTCGAGCGCGATGCGGGCGGCGGCGGCGGGAAGCGCGGCGAGGGTTTCGGGGAGCGTTTGCGTCCAGGTGACGCGCGGGAGGCGCGTGCAGAAGGCTTGCGCGGCCCCGGCCACGAGATGCCGGCGCCATTCGCCGGTGCTCCAAAGCGCGCTGCGGGCATAGGACGGCTCGCCGCGCCCGGTGGCGGCGAAATGGATTTCGGCGACGCCGAGCGCGGCCGCCTCGCTGAGGATTTTCCGCGCGGTCTGCGGGCGCGGCAGGCCGGCGATGAGCGCGAGGGGCGGCGGCGGCGGGGGCGGCGCGGCGTCCCACGCGAACGCGAGCGCGAGCGCGCCGGGCGTGACCGCGACGAGCGTGCCTTTGCCGCGCGGCCCGTCGATGAGGCCGGCGTCGAAGGAGTCCCCCGCGCGGCGGCGCAGCACGTCGAGGATGTGCCGGGCGCGCGGGTCGGAGCGCGGCAGCGGCGCGGAGATTTCGTCGGCGGTGAAGAGGATGATGTTCACAAACAGCGATGCGCCGGAAAGCGTCCTTTGCGGGGTGCGTCTTTTGCCGGATGCGTCCTTTGCGGGATGCGCCTTTTTTTTGGAGGGGGATTTATGCGGCGAGAATCGCGTCGATCCGGGCCAGTTCGCCGGCGGTGAAACGCGGGTTTTCCAGCGCGCCGAGGTTGTCCTCGATTTGCCCGACCTTGCTGGCGCCGATGAGCGCGGTGGTCACGGCGGGCTGGCGGAGCACCCAGGCGAGGGCCATTTGCGCGAGGCTCTGGCCGCGCGCTTGGGCGAGCGCGTGGAGGGCGCGGACTTGGGCGACCCTGGCCTCGGTGATGTGCGCGGGTTTCAGGAAACGCGGGTCGTGCGCGGCGCGGGAATCGGCGGGGATGCCGTCGAGGTAGCGGCCGGTGAGGAGCCCTTGCGCGAGCGGGCAGAAGGGGATGCAGCCGATGCCTTCGCGCGCGAGCACGTCGAGGAGCCCGTTTTCCACGGTGCGGTCAAACATGTGGTATCGCGGCTGGTGGAGGAGGCAGGGCGCGCCGAGGTCGCGGAGGATGGCGGCGGCGCGGGCGGTCTGGCCGGGGTCGTAGTTGGAGAGGGCGGCGTAGAGGGCCTTGCCGGAGCGCACGGCGTGGGCGAGCGCGCCCATGGACTCCTCAAGCGGCGTCCCGGGGTCGGGGCGGTGGTGGTAGAAAATGTCAACGTAGTCGAGGCCGAGGCGGCGGAGGCTCTGGTCGAGGGACGCGAGCAGGAATTTGCGCGAGCCGAAATCGCCGTAGGGCCCGTCCCAGCCGTAATAGCCGGCCTTGGTGGAGATGATAAGCTCGTCGCGGTGGGCGGCGAGGTCCTCGCGGAGGATGCGTCCGAAACAACGCTCGGCGGCGCCGGCGGGCGGGCCGTAGTTGTTGGCGATGTCGAAGTGGGTGATGCCGAGGTCGAACGCGCGCAGGACGAGGGCGCGGCTGTCGGCGTGCGGGGTGATGTCGCCGAAATTGTGCCAGAGCCCGAGCGAGAGGCGCGGGAGTTTCAGGCCGCTGCGTCCGCAGCGTTGATAAAGGGCGGGATTGGCGTAACGGGACGGCGAGGGCGTGTGCATAAGGGAGGAGCGGATTAAGGGAGAAGCGGATGTTGAAAAGGCGAAGGCTGTCGAAAAGGCGAAGAGTGAAAGGCGCAGTTTGCGCGGGCGGCCGCTTTTCCGCAAGCATGGCGGCAGGCTGACGGTCAGAATGGGAGGGGCGCCGCCGTTTTGGGGCAGTTTTGAAAAAATCATGTCCCACGCGGCGGCGCGGAGAGCCAGGCAGGGCGAGCGTCCCGCTTGCTAGGTTTGGAAAGTAGGGCGAGCGTCCCGCTTGCCTGACGGGAGCAGGACGCTCCCGCCGCTTTGGGGCGGCGCGTTTTGCGGCGCGCTTGCGCGCCGGATGGCAAGCGGGACGCTTGCCCTACTCTCCGCGCCGTGGCGCGGGGACTCAGGGTGGGGGCCGGGCGCGATGAACCATTGTCGAAGAGAAAACAAATTTGTGAATCCGGCATGGCTATCGGGCGTTTTGAGGATAAATTACTTGCCGGCGCAACCGTATTGCTCAATAAGGTCAATCCGCCACCTGCATTTTCCACCATGAAGAAATACTTTTCACCCAGACTCATCCTCATCGCCCTTGGCGCGCTGGCCCTGCTCGCCGCCGGCTGCGCAAAAAAACCCGTCCGCCCCGACCCGTCCGCCACGATGTATGGACAACCCGGCGGCGTCCCGGGGACAACCGGCGGAGACCTCAACACGCAATACGCCGGTGAATTTCCCAACAGAAACACGCCCGTTTTTGCCGACCCCGCCGTCCTCGATCCCCGCCCCGCGACGCCTGCCGCGCCTGTCAACGCCGATCAAAAAGGACTTTTCGGCGACGTTTATTTCGACTTCGACCAGTCCGCCATCAAGGCCGGCGAACGCTCGAAGCTCCAGGCCGCGAAGGATTATCTCGTGCAGCATCAGACGGCGCGCGTGCGCCTCGAAGGACATTGCGACTGGCGCGGCACCGCCGAATACAACCTCGCGCTCGGCGACCGCCGCGCAAATTCCGCGAAACGCTACCTGACGAGCATCGGCGTGGCCGCGGCCAGGATCGACACGGTTTCCCACGGCTCGTTGAACGCCATCGAAAAAGGCACCGCCGCCGAGATGTCCAAGGACCGCCGCGTCGAAATCATCGTGCTCGCCCAGTAATCCCCGCGCCTCACCCGCGCCCCCGCCGTCTCACTCCGCGCCCCCCCTTCCGCCTCCTTCCAAGCCCCGGTTTTCCGCCGGGGCTTTTTTCCATAAAAATGCTGGCGGCCTGTCATGGAGTGCGGGAATTTATCCCCCCGCCCGAAGGGGACGGCGGCGAAACCGCCGGCCCGGGCGATGCAGGCGCCCGGCCTCCAAACCCAAACCCCAAAAGCCACCCCCAAAAACATCCCGAAATGGTGCTTGCCGCGCAACCCCGCCGCGGGCAGCTAGACTCTCCTCGCTCATGTCAAAAGGCATCGTCTATCTTGTCGGCGCCGGCCCCGGCGACCCGGGGCTGGTCACGCTTCGCGCGCGGGAACTCATCGAGTCCGCCGATGTGCTCGTGCATGACTGCCTCGCGCATCCCGGCCTGCTGAAATGGCGGCGCGCGGATTGCGAAGTCCATTGTGTCGGGGAAAAACCCGGCCCCCGCGCGCTGCCGCAGGACCGGATCGAGGCCCTGCTCGTCGGAAAGGCGGGCGAGGGGAAACGCGTCGTGCGGCTCAATGGCGGCGACCCGTTTGTGTTTGACCGCGGCGGCGAGGAGGCGCGGGCGCTGGCGGAGCACGGCATCCCGTTTGAAGTCGTGCCCGGCGTCACCGCCGCGCTCGCCGCCGGCGCCTGCGCGGGCATCCCGCTCACGCACCGCGACACCGGCCCGGCGGTCGTTTTCCTCAACGGCCGCGAGGACCCTCGGGGAAAAAACTCCGTGGACTGGCGCGCCTGCGCGAAACTCAAAAACACCACGCTCGCCATCTACATGGGCACGGCGCGCCTCGCGGAGATTTTGCGCGAACTCATCGCGGGCGGGCTCGCGCCCGGCACGCCCGCCGCCGCCGTGCAGTGGGCCTCGCTCGGGCGCCAGCGCAGCGTCGCGGGCGCCGCCGCCGATCTCGCGGAGCGCGTCGCGCGGGCCGGCCTCTCGTCGCCCGCGATCGTGTTTGTCGGCGAAAGCGTGGCGCGCCGCGCCGCCATCGACTGGTTCGAACGCCTCCCGCTCTTTGGCCGGCGCGTCGCCATCACCCGCGACCGCGACCGGAACAGCGAGCTGCGCGGCAGACTTGAGGCCCTCGGCGCCGAGGTCGTCGAGCTCCCGCTCATCACCGTGACGAAGGACGTGGACCGGCTCGCGCTCGTGGAAATCCTCGCCGGGCTGGGCAGCTACGACTGGATCGTGTTCACCAGCGCGAACGGCGCGCGGTTTTTCTTCGAGGAATTTTTCAAGGGCTTCGACGACGTGCGCTCGCTCGGCCTGCTCCGCTTCGCCTGCGTGGGCCGCGCCACCGCGCGCGAAGTCGAGCGCCACCACCTCAAGGTCGAGTGCATGCCCTCCGCCGCCACCGGCGAGTCGCTGGCCGGCGCGCTCATCGCCACCGGCAGCCTCGACAATGCGAAAATCATCGTCGCGACGGGCAGCCTGAACCGCGACGCGCTGGTGAAAAAACTTGAGGGCGCGCGCGCGATCGTGGACCTCCTGCCGCTCTACAAAACGGAAAAAACCGACCTCGCCGGCGACCCCGCGGCGGACGATTTCCGCCGCAACGGGGCGGACGCGATTCTGTTCGCCAGTTCGTCCGCCGCGCAGTCCTTTGCCGGCCAGGCCGGTGCCTTGCGGACCGCGCCCGGCGCCCGGCGCCCGCTGGCGGGCAGCATCGGCGGGCGCACCAGCGCGACGATGCGCGAAGCCGGCATCCCGGTGGATTTCGAGGCCGGGACCGCCACCCTCGACGCGCTGGTCGAGGCCCTGATTGAACGGCTGAACGGGCGGGGCGGAGTATGATTTAGGGCGTTTTTTGATTTGCTACATGAGGGGACGAGGAAGCCTCCGTCCTCTTTCTCTTTCTCGTTCTCATTCTTCTTTCTCTTTCGTCTTTCTTCTTTCTTCTTTCGTCAGGTGTGGGCCGGGAGGAAGAGGAAAGAGAACGAGAACGGAGGAAAGAAGAAAGAGAAAGAAAACGGACGCCGCCGCGTCCCATCAGTTATGCATCTGTTTAAGGGCGCGTCGAAAAAGCAAGTCCCGCGCGGAGACGCGGAGAGCCAAGTGAGCCAAGTAGGGCAAGCGTCCCGCTTGCACTACTCCCCAGCGCCTCCGCATGGGACCTGATTTTTTCAAAGTGCCCTTCTGCTTTTCCAAAAACATCAAAACCCAATCCGCGGCGGCGCATGCGTTCTCCGGGCCCGATGAATCCGCCCCGGCGCGCTCAGCGCGACGCGCGGTTTTTGCACGTCCCGTGCTGGCGGAGGGAGTTGCAATGGGCATTGACTTGCAGGCGTTGCGAGACCGGCGTGAGGCCGATCTTGGTCGAGACGGAGTTGCCATACCATTCCATGAACGGCGCGTTGATCTCGAAAATCTTGTCGCAGTCCGTGCAGACGATCTGGGCGACCTGCGTGTTGTTGTCGGTGTTGGGCAGGTAGTATTTGAGGTTTTTGCCGATATCGACCTCGCGCACGAGCGAGCTTTCGATCATGATGGGCAGCGTGCGGTAAACGGTGGCGCGCGACACCGAGTCGTCGATGTCGCGGGCGAAATCGAGCAGCTCCTCGGCGGTGAAGTGCTCTTTCTGCGCAAACGCAGCCTCGAAAATCGCCAGCCGCTGGTTGGTGACGCGAAGGCCTTTCGAGGTGAGGTAGGATTTGAATTTGTTGCGGGAAACTTCGTTGCTCACGGCACGGACTGTCCTTCGCCCGGTGGAAACTGTCAAGAGCCGTAATCTCAAAAACCCGCGATTTGGTCTCAATGAAGTGCGGGGCATCACGGTATTTGTTTTTATCGCGCGGATGCACCGGTCGCGAGGCCGATCCATGCCGGTAAACATGCGATTGCAAACGCGCCGGCGCGACTCCCGGCCCGCTCCAACATCGTCTGCTTCCGTGCGCAGGCAGCCACGGCCCGCCGGGCGCAATTGCGATTGGTAACTGATGTTACGCGGAAGCGGTTTTTTGGTAGGGCGGTCTCGCCGAGACCGCCGCGAGCACCACGAGGCAAA
>JAITDF010000571.1 GCA_031282705.1 Opitutaceae bacterium
CGCCGGCCGCCTCTTCCCCTTCGCCGCCCGCGCCGCGCTCCCGGAGGCGTTTGAAGAAGCCCTGCGCCCCCGCCCCGCCCCGCCCTCAAAAACATGACGCCGCCATGCAACCGATGCCGCCACAGCCCTGCCGCGACGGCAGATGCGATGCGGCTCGTTCGCCGCAAAGGGCCGCCCTGGAAACAAAACCCGGCTGCGAGCTTTTCAATGATTCCCTGTTGTTTTTTGATCGAAGCGGCAACTCCATCAATCGGGAATCGGGCCCCGGAAATTCATTCCGGCGCGAGGGCTTCGACGAGGGTGCGGATGTTGTGGCGATACATGGCCTCGTAGGTGGCGGCGCCGCTGTCCGCCGGGCCGGGGCCGTCGGCGTAGAGCGTGCCGCCGGTGCGCGCGCCGGTCTCCGAGACGAGGTTGGCGATGACGCGGGGGCTGGCGTTGTTTTCGGCAAAAACGGCGGGGATGTTTTTGCCGCGTATCAGTCTTATCAAGGCGGCGAGGCGGCGCGCGTCGGGCTCGCCGTCGGTGGAGAGGCCGGAGAGGGGGTGGATTTCGAAACCGTAATCGCGGGCCAGGTAGCCGAAGGCGTCGTGCGAGGTGACGAGGTGGCGGCGCGCGGGCGGGATGCGGGCGATTTCGGCGGCGGCCCAGGCCTTGAGCGCGGCCAGGCGCCGCTGGCAGGCGCGGGTGTTGCGGGCGAAGACATCGGCGGACTCAGGACGCAGGAGGGCGAGTTCCCCGCCGATGCGCCCGGCGATGAAGCTCACGCAATCAACGCTCTGCCACCAATGCGGATCGGCGGAATGCGGGTCGCGTGTCGCGGAATGCGGGATGGCCGCGCCGGTGTCGCTGTCCGCGCCGGCGGCGCTGGCGGCGGCGGTGGCGGTGTCGCTGTCCGCGCCGGTGTCGTTGGCGGCGGCGCGGGCGTTGGCGTTGGTGGCGGCGGCGGCGCGGGCGCGGGTGGGCGGGGGCGCATGGGCGTGCGCGTCGTGCTCGTGTTCGTCGTGGCGGTGGCCGTCGTGGCGGTGGCCGCCGCCGCCGGCGCGGAGCAGGAGGGCGTCGGGGAGCATGTCGCCGGCGGAAAGGATCCTGCCGGACGCGCCGGCGCGCCCGGCACGGCGGTCGAGGTAGCTTTCGCGTCCGAGCCCGGCGGCGAGGATGAGGTCGGCGTTGACGATGGCGCGCAAATCGATGGCGGAGGGCTCGAACACGTGCGGATCGACGCCCGGCGGCAGCACGCCGGTGATGGAAACGAGCCCGCCGCCGGTTTCACGCGCGATCCCGGTCAGCACGGGGTGCAGCGAGGCGATTTTAAGCGGCGGTTGCGCGTCGGCGGAGGCGATGGCGGCGGACAGCATGAATGCGGCGGTGATGTGCCAGTGCGGTTTCATTCGTATGTAAGGAATGGATGTTACGCGGAAGAAGCAGACTTGGAAGTCTGCGTTACGTCAGGCCGCCGCCGCCGCGAGCAAGCCGGGTTTTTCAAAACGCCCTGGGCAAGGCTTTTCTCCTTTCTAATTGAACGCACCCCTGTTCATCTATGGTTAAATCAATTGCTATTTTCGGATTGAAGAATTGAACCGCAAAAAATGGAAACACCGCTCAACATAGGTTTCGTCGGCCTCGGCTGGGGCGCGCATGTCGCCGGCATGCTCGCGTCCGGGCCCGCGTCGCGTCTTTTCAACGTCGCCGCCGCGTGCGACATGGACGCGCAACGGCTCGCGGAATTCGCCGCGCGCCACCGCGTGAAAACCCACGCCGGACTCGACGCTTTGCTCGCCGACCGCGACGTGCCCGTGATCGGCCTTTTCAGCGGCCCGGCGGGGCGCGCGGGCTTGCTGCGCCGCATCATCCGCGCCGGCAAGGACGTGATGACGACCAAGCCCTTCGAGCTCGACCCCGCCGCCGCGCGCGGCGTGCTGGAGGAGGCGCGCGCGCTGGGCCGCGTCATCCATGTGAATTCGCCGCCGCCGGAGCCGCCGCGCTACATCGGGCAAATCCTCCGCTGGCAGCGCGGGCACGACCTCGGGCGCCCCGTCAGTTGCCGCGGCGAGATGCTCGCCTCCTACCACGAAAAGGCCGACGGGCGCTGGCTCGACGACCCCGCGCTCTGCCCCGCCGCGCCCGTTTTCCGCATCGGCATCTACACCCTCAACGACCTGCTGCGCCTCTTCGGCCCCGTCGCCGCCGTGAGCGTGATGGGCAGCCGCGTGCGCACCGGGCGCCCCACGCCCGACAACGCGCAGCTCGGCCTGCTCTTCGCCAACGGCGCGCTCGGCAGCGTGCACGCGAGCTTTTGCGTGGACGACGGCCAGCACTACGCCAACGCCCTCACGCTGCACTACGAGCGCGGCACGATCACCCGCAACATCCTCCCCGCCGCCTACGGCAGGGCCGAGTGGCGCACGCAACTGCGGCTCGTCGCAACGCGCAAAACCGCCGGGCCGGACGGGCGCGGCGGCGCGGAGGTCTTCACGGAAGACTGGGAGTCGGACGAGGCGTCGGGCAGCTACGAATGGCAGGCGTTTCACGACGCGATCACGGGCCGCCGCACAATCGCCATGCCCGTCGATGAAATCGTGGGCGCGACCGCGGTGGTCGCGGCGATGGCGCGCGCCGAACGCTCCGGGGCGGTGGAACGGGTCGTCGTGCCATGAACCCGGCGCATCATCCAGGCGCCGGCGCGCCCCCCGTCGGCGTCGCGCTTTACGGCGCGAACGGGCACCAGATCCACGAATTGCTCGCGACGCGGCGCGACACGGCGCGGCTCGCGGCCGTGGCGGAATTTCCGCTGGAAAAAC
>JAITDF010000579.1 GCA_031282705.1 Opitutaceae bacterium
GACGAGCGCAGCGAGGAACCCACGGAATCCATCAAGAAAAAAACGAGCCCCGAAGGGGCGGCAGCAAGGGAAGGGCGGGGAAATGCGATGACGCGAACGGCGCGCGCTGCCGCCCCTTCGGGGCTTGGGTTTCCATTAACGTTTTCCGTGGGTTCCTCGCTGCGCTCGTCACCCACGGCTAAAGGCTGACGCCCCTCCGGGGCTGAAAACCGACCCTCCGAGGCTGAAAGCTGCTGCTCCGGGGCTGACCACCGCTGCGCCGAGGCTTCACGGGCTCTCTGCATAAGCGACGAACCTTCTTTCCTCTTTCTCTTTCTTCTTTCGTCAGGTGTGGGCCGGGAGAAAGAGGAAAGAGGGAAGATGGAAGAGAATGGGCTCTTCCGCGTAACATCAGTTATTAACTGATGTTACGCGGAGCGGCTGGCCTTGGGAGATTTTCGATTCTCGATTCTCGATTTTCGATTGGGGAGCTTCCGCTCCCGCCAGCAAACCGGCGCGGCAGCGCCCAATCGAAAATCAAGAATCGAAAATCCAAAATCTCCCGGAACGCCCGCGCCGCGTCCCATCGAAAAGGGCGGCGAACCCCCAAAAAGGAGCCCTCCTTTTTACAAAAGGAGATCTCCTTTTCCCGAAAAGAGCCCTCCTTTCCCTGAAAAGAGCCCTCCTTTTCCCGAAAGAGGCGGCGTTTCAGCCCCTCCGGGGCCGAAAAGGCCAATCGCCGCCCCCGCTTCGCGGCGGAGCGATGGGGAATCCATTCAAGACAGCGGGAAACCAAAAATCGAACTGGCCGGCAAACGGCGGGCGTGCCTGACTTCCGGCGGACGCCGACACTGGGAAACGGAAACAACCGCGGCTCCACCGGCAGGCGCCGCGTTTTCAAGCGCCGCGTTTCCCGGCGCGTTTCCCGGCGCCGCGTTTTTCATCCCATGCACCTCCCTCCCGCCCACCGCTTTTCCCTCCCCGCCGCGCTCGCCGCGGCCGCGGCGCTCGCGCCCGGCGCGCCGCCCGCGCGCGCGCTCGACCGGCCCGAAATCACGTTTCCCGTTTTCCAGTTCCCCGCCGACCGGATCCCGCGCGTCGATGGCGACGCGTCCGACTGGGACATCGTGCCGGAGAGCTATGCGGTCGGCGGCGGCGAACTCGTGGACGGCTCGGCGAAACCGCGCCGGCGCGACCCCGCGAACCTCGACGCGCGCGTGCGCACCGGCTGGGTGAAGGGCCTCAACCGGCTCTATTTTCTCTACGAGGCCTACGACGACCACTGGGATTTCTCCCGGCCCGGCCTGCACAACGACACCTTCGAGCTTGTCGTCGATGGCGACGCCTCGGGCGGCGTGCTGGTGGACTCGTCGCAGAAATCCGTCTGGCGGCCGGAAATCGTCGGCGCGCACCGCATGACGCCGGACGGGCGCATCAGCCCGGCCCGGGAGAAATGGGCGGTTCACGGCGTGCACGCGCAGAACTACCACATCTTCACGCCCGCGGTGGACAAGGACTGGGCGCTCGCGTGGGGCGCGGCCACGTGGACGAAGGAGCTGCCGTGGGCCAACGCCGCGACGCAGTTTGACTTCAAGCCCGGCGAGTCCGGGAAACTGACGCTCGAATTCTGGATCACGCCCTTCGACTACGCGGGCCCCGAGGGGCCGGGGCGCGCGGTGGAGTCGGTGCTCCACGAAAACAAAATCATCGGCCTGGGCTGGATCATCATCGACTACGACGACGCGGAGTCGGGCGGGCGGAACAACGGTTTCTGGATGCTGGGCCGGCGGCGCTCCCTGTTTGGCGACGCCTCCGCCCTGCCCGCCTTCCGCCTCATGCCGCTGGAGCCGTTTTTGCGGAAGAAGAAAATCGAGGCGCAATGGTCGTTCCGGCTGGTGGACGGCGACCGGCGGCTGGTGGCGTTCAAGGACGAGTCCTTCGGCGAGATCACCGCGTGGCGCTGGGACTTTGGCGACGGGCGGACCTCCGCCGAACAGCACCCGCTCCATGCCTACGAAAAGCCCGGCAACCACGTGGTGATTCTCGACATCGAGGGCCCCGCCGGGAAGTCGCGCCGCTCGAAAGTGTGGGACGTGCAGACGCCCTGAAGCCGGGCGCCACCCGAGGCCGCGCCGCCGCCATGAGTGACTGATGGGACGCAGAAGCGCCCGTGCCCTTGGAAGGACGGCCTCCGTGCCGCCCGCGCCGCGGGGGTTCGGAAAATGGGAGATATGGGAGAAATGGGAGTTATGGGAGGCATGGGAGGCATGGCGTTCTTCAGGGTGCCATATCTCCCATTTCTCCCATATCTCCCATAACTCCCATTTTCCGACTCCGGCCGCTTCATAATGGCGGCGGCGCAACTTTGGGTTGCGCGCCCGCGGCTGCGCGCGCAAAATGGGCCTTTCATGGCAGGACTTCCCGACCACGCAAAAAACACCACGCCCGGCCCCGCGCCGGCCCCGCCGCCGGCCCCGCCGCCGCCCGCGCCGCCGGTGCCGCCGCCCGCGCCGCCCGCGCCGCCGCCGCCGGCGGGCGCCGCCGCCGCGGGCGGGGCGCGCGCCCATTACGACGCCGTCATCATCGGCGCGGGCATGTCGGGGCTCGCGGCGGGCATCCGGCTCGCGCATTTCGGACGGCGCGTGTGCATCTTCGAGCGGCACAACGCCGCCGGCGGGCTCAACAGTTTCTACAGCCGGGACGGGCGGAAATTCGACGTCGGCCTGCACGCGATGACCAATTACACGCCGCCCGGCGTGAAGGGCTCGCCGTTGGTGAAACTGCTGCGCCAGCTCCGCATCGACCGCGACGAGTTTGCGCTGTGCGGGCAGAGGCAGTCGCGCATCACGTTCGGCGCCGGCGCCGGCGGCGGCGAGGGCGGCGGCGCCGCCGCCGGCGCGGGGGTGTCGCTGCGCTTCACCAATGACTTCGCCGTGCTCGAAAGCGAGGTCGCGCAAAAATTCCCCGCGCAAATCGACGGCTTCCGGCGGCTCGCCGCGGCGGTCCGCGCGCATGACGGCGTGTCGCTCGACGCGCGCCCGGCGCCGGCGCGCGCGGCGGTGCGCGCGCACATCGGCGACCCGCTGCTGGAGGACATGCTGTTCTGCCCGGTCATGTATTACGGCGGCGCGCAGGAGCACGACATGGAGTTCGCCCAGTTCGTCATCATGTTCAAGGCGCTCTTCTTCGAAGGCTTCGCGCGCCCGCTGGACGGCGTGCGCGTGATCCTGCGCGTGCTGCTCGACAAATACCGCCGCGCCGGCGGCGAGCGGCGCATGAAGTGCGGCGTGAAAAAAATCATCGCGCGCGCCGGCCGCGCCGCCGCGCTCGTGCTCGACGACGGCGCGGAAGTCACCGCCGGCCACGTCATCAGCAGCATCGGCGCGCCGGAGACGGAGGCGCTGATTGCGAATGCGGAATCCCCGGATGCGGACCTCCCGCCCCCGCCGCTGCCCGCGCCGCCCGGGCGCCTGAGCTATGTCGAGACCATCAGCGTGCTCGACCGCGAGCCCGCCGCGCTGGGCTGGGGCGGCGACACGATTGTCTTTTTCAACGACTCCCCGCGCTTCACCTACGCGCGGCCCGGCGGGCAGGCGGACTTGCGCAGCGGCGTGATTTGCTTTCCCAACAAC
This sequence comes from Opitutaceae bacterium, assembly GCA_031282705.1. Classification (GTDB taxonomy): domain Bacteria; phylum Verrucomicrobiota; class Verrucomicrobiia; order Opitutales; family Opitutaceae; genus Termitidicoccus. The sequence goes on from JAITDF010000579.1 coordinate 3,612, forward strand.
TTCGCCTACCCCGCCGGGCGGCGCCTGCCGGAAGGCTGGCTGCGCTGCACCTGCCTCGCGAATTACGACCGCTGGGCCGGCCTGCCGGAGGACGCCTACCGCGCGGACAAGGCGCGCTGGTTCGCCGCCATCACGCGCAACGCGCAACGCTTCCTGCCCCCGCCCCCGCCCGGCGCGCTGGAGGCGGCGACGGTGGCGACGGACATGTTCACGCCGCGCACGATCGCCCGCTACACGGGCCGCGCCGCCGGCGCGATCTACGGCTCGCCGGTGAAAAACCGCCGGGGCCTCACGCGCCTGGAAAACCTCCATCTTTGCGGCGCCGACCAGGGTTTCCTGGGCATCGTCGGCGCGATGCTCAGCGGCATCTCGATGGCGAACTACCACATCCTCCAAAAAAGCTGAACGCGGCGGCGCCCCGCGCGGGGGCGATTCCCGCGATTGACGGCGGGGAAACAGGCCGTTGAATACCACGCCATGCCCTCCATCACAGACGCGCTCATCGGGCGCCTCGGCGCTGCAAACGTCCTCACCGAAAAGGAAGACATCCTGCCCTACGCTTTCGACGGCACCGCCGCCCTGAGACAACCCCCGCTCGCCGTCGTGTTCCCGCGCGACGCCGCGCAGGTCGCGCTCGTCATCAGGCTGGCCCGCGAGCACCGCGCGCCGCTCGTCGCGCGCGGCAACGGCACCGGCCTCTCGGGCGGCAGCGTGCCCGTGCCCGGCGCGCTCGTGCTCTGCCTGGCGCACATGGACAAGGTGCTGGAGCTCGACACCAAAAACCTCACCCTGCTCGCCGAGGCCGGCGCGGTCACGCAGGACATCTACGACCGCGCCGACGCCGCGGGCCTGTTTTTCCCGCCCGACCCCGGCTCGATGAAAATCTCCACCATCGGCGGCAACGTCGCGGAAAACTCCGGCGGCCTGCGCGGTCTGAAATACGGCGTCACGCGCGACTACGTGATGGGGCTGGAAGTCGTGCTCGCCGACGGCTCCACCTGCTGGCTCGGCGGCAAATGCGTGAAAGACGTCGCCGGCTACAACCTCCGCGACCTCTTCATCGGCAGCGAAGGCACGCTGGGCGTGATCACGAAAGTGCTGCTCAAGCTCCTGCCCCGGCCCGCCGCGCGCCGGACGCTGCTCGCCACCTTCGCCGCGATGGACGCCGCCGCCGGGACCGTCTCGGCCATCATCGCCGCAAAAATCATCCCCTGCACCCTGGAGTTTCTTGACAGCAAAACCATCCGGTGCGTGGAGGACTTCGCGCACGCCGGCCTGCCGCGCGACGCCGGCGCGATCCTGCTGATCGAGACCGACGGGCACCCCGCCGCCGTCGCCGACGAGGCGGCGAAAATCGAGGCGCTGTGCGCCGCGCACGGCGCGACCTCGGTGAAACGCGCCGCCGACGCCGCCGAGGCCGCCCGCCTCGCCACCGCGCGCCGCAGCGCCTTCAGCGCGCTCGCCCGGCTCCGCCCCACCACGATCCTGGAGGACGTGACCGTGCCGCGCAGCGAACTCGCCGGCATGGTGCGCGCCGTGCAGGCCATCGCCGGAAAACACCGCCTCGACATCGCCACCTTCGGCCACTTCGGCGACGGCAACCTCCACCCCACCATCCTCACCGACGAACGCGACGCCGGCGAGATGGCGCGCGTCGAACTCGCCTTCGCCGACATCGTGGAGGCGGCGCTCGCGCGCGGCGGCACCATCACCGGCGAGCACGGCGTCGGGCTCGCGAAAAAACCGTATCTGCGCCGCCAGCTCGGCGACGACAGCCACGCCCTGCTGCGCGCCATCAAACGCACGCTCGACCCCGACGGCCTGCTCAACCCCGGCAAAATCCTCGACTGAAAAGCCCGACGGCCCCCGCCGGCCCCGCCCCTATCTCCCGTCCCCTCCCCTCCCCTTTCCCATATCTCCCATACCTCCCATATCTCCCATTCACCCGCCACTCGCCCACCCGCCACCCATGACCGCCGAACCCAACCTCCTGCGCGCGCTGGACTACCCGCTGCTCCAACAATGCATGCACTGCGGCATGTGCCTGCCGTCCTGCCCGACCTACGCCGCGACAAAGCTGGAACGGCACTCGCCGCGCGGCCGCATCGCGCTCATGCGCGCGATTGCCGACGGGGAACTGGAGCCGGCGAAGCCGTTTGCCGAGGAAATGTATTACTGCCTCGGCTGCCTCGCATGCACCTCCGCCTGCCCCGCCGGCGTGCGCTACGCCGAACTCTTCGAGACCGCGCGCGCCGAAATCGAACGCCGGCGCCTGCTGGACAGCCCGAAGCGCAACCTCATCCGCTGGTCGGTCGTGCGCGTGCTCTTCACCCGCCCCCGCCTGCTGCGCCTCGCCGGGCGCCTGCTCTGGCTCTGGCAGGCGGGCGGCGGCCAGCGGCTTTTTAGAAAACTCCGCCTAAACCGCCTCCTCCCGCGCAACCTCCGCCGCCTCGAACCGCAGGCGCCGCGGGCCTGCGCGAAATTCAGCCACCAGCTCATCGCGCCCGTCGAACACCCGCGCACGGGGCGCGCCCGCCGCCGCGTCGCCCTGCTCACCGGCTGCGTGCAGGACCTGGTCTTCTCCGACATCAACCGCGCCACGGCCGACGTGCTGCTCGCCAACGGCTGCGAAGTCCACACCCCCCCGGTGCAACCCTGCTGCGGCTCGCTGCACGCGCACAACGGCGACCTGCGCTCCGCCCGCGAACTCGCCCGCCGCCAGCTCGACCTCATCGACCCGTTCGCCTTCGACGCGATCATCTCCAACGCCGGCGGCTGCGGCTCGCACCTGCGCGCCTACGGCCACCTGCTCCACGACGACGCGCGCTACGCCGCGCGCGCCGCCGAATGGTCGCGCAAGCTCCGCGACATCCACGAGTTTCTTGTCGGGATAAACTTCCGCAAACCCGCCGCGCCCGGCGGCGCGCCCGCGCAATCCGAAATCGAAAATCCAAAATCAAAAATCGAAAATCCAAAATCCGAAATCACCCTCACCTACCACGAAAGCTGCCACCTCTGCCACGGCCAGAAGATCAGCGCCGCGCCGCGCGAGGTGCTGCGCGCGCTGCCGGGCGCGCGGCTGGTCGAATGCGCCGAGTCCTCGTGGTGCTGCGGCTCGGCGGGCATCTACAACATCACGCAACCGGAGACCTCCGCCTGGCTGCTCCGGCGCAAACTCGGCCACCTGCGGGCGACGCATGCCGCGGTGGTGGCCACGGCCAACCCCGGCTGCCACATCCAGCTTGAAAACGGCCTCCGGGAAAGCGGCGCCCCCGGCGTCGCCGTGGCGCACCCCGTGGCGCTGCTGGCGAAAGCCTACCGGGAGGAAGGCGCGATCTGACCCGGGCCGTCCGCGTGGCTTTGCTTTTTCACTGATGTTACGCGGCGGCAGATTTTGGCAGGGCGGTCTCGCCGAGACCGCCGTCGTTTGCCTCGTGGTGCTCGCG
>JAITDF010000168.1 GCA_031282705.1 Opitutaceae bacterium
AACCACCCTCGTCGGCGCCCTCGACCTCACCAGCCCGCTCGCCACCCTCTCCATCGCCAGCGCCGCCAAGGACTCCCTCATCCTCAAGTCCGGCCTCACCGGCAACGGCCGCCTCGACAGCGAATCCATCGACGGCGACACCATCCACGACACCGCCGACATCCGCGTCATCCACGACGAAACCAACACCTTCGTTTCCGCCACCTCCGCGCCCCTCATCCGCTCCCACCCCGTGGATTACGGCCTCGCCGCCTACACCTTGGAAAACCGCGCCGACGGCGCCTGGCTCGTCGGCGGCCGCGACTACAGCACCGCCGGCGCCGCCGTCCTCCACACCACCGCCCTCTCCGCCCAGGACTACTTCGCCGCCCTCGAACCCCTCCAACGCCACGCCTCCGACCTCCGCGACCGCGCCGCCGCCGGCGCCTTCCGCTCCTCCCGCCTCGACGCCGGCAACCTCTGGGTGCAAGGCCGCGCCGTTGACACCGAAGTGGACCGCTCCAGCGCCTCCCTCGACTTCACCCAGCGCACCCTCGGCATCACCGCCGGCGTCGATGCCCACTACGACCTCGGCGACGCCAACCTCGCCACCGGCGTCTTCGCCGACACCGCCACCACCCTCCGCGACTTCATCGGCGCCGCCGACGGCCGCACCGTCACCATCGGCGCCGGCCTCACCGCCCTCTACGCCCGCCGCGACGGACTCTACGTCTCCGCCCTCGCCCGCTTCGACACCTCCAGCCACACCCTCGACACCCACGCCCCCAACAACGCCCTGTCCGCCGACTACCACACCCAGTCCGGCGGCCTCGCCCTCGAAGCCGGCTGGCGCCTCGGCCGCGACTCCTTCTCCTTCCTCTCCCTCCTCCCCGAAAACCTCTGGCTCGAACCCTCCCTCGGCCTCGGCTACGCCAAACTCGCCGGCGCCACCTACACCACCGAGTCCAACCGCGGGAACAACATCATCGACATCACCCTCGCCGGCGCAAAGGCCCTCCAATACCGCGCCGCCCTCGCCGCCGGCTATAAACTCGACGAAAACTGGAATCTCCTCGCCCGCCTCGCCTATGCCAGCGTGGACGCCTCCGGCGGCACCGTCTCCAGCCGCAACGTCGCCACCCAGCGCGACGGCCTGCGCAACGTCGCCACCCTCCTCGACGGCGCCCGCTACGAAGCCGCCGTGGGCGTCACCCGCCGCGTCGGCGCCAACGGCCGCATCCACCTCGACTACACCTACGTCGCTGGCGACGACTACACCCGCCCCTACACCCTCACCCTCGGCTACAGCCATCTGTGGTGAACCGCCTAAAATCGACTGCAATCGACTTAAATCGCCCTCCGCCACCCCCCGTCCCTCTCAAACGCCATGAAATCATTAACTGATGTTACGCGGCGGCCAGTTTTGGTAGGGCGGTCTCGCCGAGACCGCCGGCGTTTGCCTCGTGGCGCTCGCGGCGGTCTCGCCGAGACCGCCCTACCAAAACTGGCCGCCGCGTAACATCAGTTATGGAGGCTAAAAATTAACCGCGAAGGACAAGAAGGGTGCGAAGAACGGAAAGGATGAAACTGAGAAAACAGTCAATCCATTGGTCGTAGAACAGTTGCAAGGCATGATGGCGGCAGTTTCATCTTCGCGCCCTTCGCATCCTTCGCGGTAAAAATCAATTTTTAGGGATTCCCTTATGTTTATTTTGTTGTTCAAAATCACTGATATGACACCCATGCCACCTTTGAAAAATCACACTTGTGCTGGCTTGATGTGCGGCTTGCTTCTGTTCGCGGGGACCGGACGCGCCTTTACGCCGCGTCCGCTGGCGGAAATTCCGGTCATGACCCAGGGGGAGCCGCGGCCCGGACTCCGCGTCCGGCAGACGGAACCGGACTATGCCGGAACAGCGGTGCATCATTCTTTATATTTGCCTCCAGGTTTTGACACAACCCGGCGCCACCCGCTGATCGTCGAGTTTCCGGGCAATTATTTCCCTCCGGGCGGCAATGAAAACAGCGGGGACGTGAACGGCGCCAGCCTGGGGTTTGCCGCGACCCTGGGAAAAGAGTTTGTCTGGATCGTGCTGCCGTTCGTTTCCAAGAACGGGATGCGCAATGAAAAAACATGGTGGGGGGACGAGGAAGCGACGGCGCGCTACGCCAAGTCATGCGTCACCCGGGCCATGCGCCTGTATAACATCGACCCGAAGCGCGTGGTGCTGTGCGGATTCTCGCGGGGGGCGATCGCGGTCAGTTACATCGGGCTGCGTGATGACGAAATCGCAACGCTGTGGAGCGCGTTCATGACGCACGATCATTTTGACGGGGTGCGCGAATGGAAGAAAACGGACTGGGGGTCGCCTTTGGAAAAATACCGGAAGGAGGCGGCGTGCCGCCTGAAACGCCTGAAGGGGCGCCCGGTGTGGGCCGGCCAGAACGGCGGCACCGGTGACATCGAGCTTTTGGTGAGAACACAAGGATTGGGCGGCGCCGGGCGGTTCCAATTCGAGACGATTCCCATCAACGAAATAGTTCCCGAGATTCCCAACCCTTTCGTCCGCCACCCCCATACTGATTTATGGCCGCTTTATCCCGGCCCGGCCGCGGATCGCCTGCGGGCGTGGCTGAAAGATGCGGCGCGGGCGGGCGGGCCGGGATGCGATTGAGAGCGGGGCGATCTCCGGGAAACGGGTCCGTTTCACCGCCGGTTTTTATGATAAAACACCAATCAGAATAATGATGATAAAATGAGACATATATTCATTCATTTCCTGCTGTTATTGTGCGGCTTTTCCGCCCATGCGGAAAGCCTTTTGGTCGAGGCCGAGAGTTTCGAGAACAAGGGCGGCTGGGTGGTTGACCAGCAATTCATGGATTTGATGGGCTCGCCCTATCTGATGGCGCACGGGCTCGGCCATCCCGTGGCGGATGCCACCACCACCGTCTATTTTCCTGCTGACGGCTTGTATCATATATATATAAGAACCTTCAACTGGACAGCCCCCTGGTTCACTGGCGCGGGGCCGGGAAGGTTCGAACTTCGGATCAACGGGCAAAGGGCCTCCGGCCCCTTGGGCATGGAGGGGAACCGGTGGCTGTGGCAAAAGGCCGGGAAACGGTCCGTCAAGAAAGGGAGCGCGGTCATTTCCTTGCGCGACCTGACCGGCTTCAACGGGCGGTGCGACGCCATTTGGTTCACCACGGATGAAAATGACATTCCGCCCCGCGACTTAAAGGAACTGGCCGGGTTCAGGAAAAAGATGCTGCGCCTGCCGGAAGGGCCGGTTGACGCCGGCGGCCATGACTTGGTGGTTGCCGGCGGCGGCATGGCCGGGATCTGCGCGGCTGTCACCGCCGCCCGGCTGGGCTGCCGTGTCGCCCTGATCAATGACCGGCCGGTGCTGGGAGGGAATAACAGCTCCGAGGTCAGGGTGCATCTTGGCGGGAAAATCGGAGCCGGCTTGCATAAGGAATTGGGCAATCTCATCAAGGAATTTGGCCCCGGGCGCAAAGGAAATGCGCAGCCCGCCGATTTTTATGAGGACGGGAAAAAGTTGGAGTTCGTGCAAAGGGAAAACAACCTGCGTCTTTTTCTCAATCACCGGGTGGTGAAAGTGCATGCCTCCGGGGGGGAAATCCAGTCCATTGTGGCAAAACATATTGAGACCGGGGCGGAATCATCGTTTTCCGCCCGATGCTTTTCCGATTGCACCGGTGACGGGACGGTGGGTTTTCTCGCCGGGGCTGATTATCGGATGGGGCGCGAAGGGCGCGGGGAATTCGGGGAAAGCATCGCCCCGGAGCAGGGTGACGCTCTGGTCATGGGCGCGTCCGTGCAATGGTATTCAAAAAAAGAATCCCGTCCGGCGCCGTTTCCGGTTTTCAAATACGGCGTTGAATTCACGGAGGAAAATTGCGAGCGGGTGACCAAGGGCGAGTGGACATGGGAAACCGGCATGAATTATAATCAAATCACCGATTCCGAGCGCATCCGGGACTACGGCCTTTTGGTTGTCTTCTCCAACTGGAGCTTTCTGAAGAACGAACTGAAAAACAACCGGGATTACGAGAACCTGGGGCTTGATTGGGTCGCCTACATCGCCGGGAAGAGGGAGTCGCGGCGATTGATGGGTGATTATATTCTCAAGCAGGATGATATTCAAAAAAACGTGTTCCATGAGGATGCCTCGTTTGCGACCACCTGGAGCATAGACCTCCATTTTCCGGCCCCCGTCAATTCGATGCGCTTCCCTGGAAACGAATTCAAGGCGGCGACCAAACACTTGTCCATTCAGCCCTATGCCGTGCCCTATCGCTGCCTGTATTCCCGCAATGTGGACAATCTTTTCATGGCCGGGCGCAACATCAGTGTCACCCATGTCGCCTTGGGCACCGTCCGGGTGATGAGGACGACCGGAATGATGGGGGAGGTCGTCGGGATGGCCGCTTATTTGTGCAAAAAGCACAATACCACCCCCCGCAAGATATATCAATCGCATTTGGATGAATTGAAACGCCTGATGGAAGAAGGGGCGGGGAAGAAGGGCGTGCCTGACAATCAGCAATATAACGAGGTTCCCCGTTAAGGGGGCCACCGGTTTTCCCGAAGCGCGGGGAACCTGGCCGCGGCTTCGCGCCCAACGCCGGGTTTGCCTGGCATTTCGGCGGCAAGGTCACGGGCCCCGGCGGCAGCGCCGGCGTGAGTCGCGCGTGGTGAGGGCGGCCGGGCGCGCCTTTGGCCGGATGATGTTCCGGCGGCCCGTGAAGCGCCACCATGTGCGCAAATGCGGCACCGCGGAAACCGTCGAGCGGATCATCGCGGCAAAGGCCCGCCGGAAATGGCGGCGGGCCGCAAACGCGGGGCGGGCAGGGCGCCGTGAGGGGTCAATACCTCGTGATGGGTTTGTATTTCGGCACGAGGGTTTTCATGATCGCCCAGCCGATCAGATATGCGATGGCGCAGATGCAGAATATGACAAAATAACCGGCGGGGCGGCCTTCAAAGCCCATGAAGTGCAGCGGCGCGCGGGCGTATTGCGCGCCTTTTGCCAGCAATTCACCGGTCATGGGGACAAGTTTTCCGGCATCCAGCGCGGCGCCGGCGGCGTGGTCGAAGAACGTGCCGGCGCCTTTGTTCATGAGCATGGAGGCGAAGCCGCCGGCGGCGCCGCCGATGCCGGTGACGGTGGCGATGGCGGCCTTGGGGATCATGTCGCCGATGGTCGAGAACAGGTTCGCGCTCCAGGCCTGGTGCGCGGCGCAGCCGAGGCTGATCATGAGCACCGAGAGCCAGGGCGAGATGGTGCCGAGGGGTTGCGCGAGGAGCACGGCGAGGGGGAAGAACGCGAAGATGAGCATGGCTTTCATGCGGGCGGCGTAGGGGTTGGCCGCGCCGTTGTTTATAAATACGGTCGGGAGCTTGCCGCCGAAGATGGAGAGCACGGTGACGATGGCGTAGAGCGTGAATATCATCGCCATGCCGCGGCCCTCGGTCATTTTTATATTAAACGTCTTCAGATAAACGGGCATCCAGAAGAGGAAGAACCACCACACGCCGTCGGTCATGAACTTGCCGGCGATGAAGGCCCAGGTCTGGCGGAAGGTGAAGCATTTCAGGAAGGGGATTTTTTTGCCGGCGGCGGCCTCCGGCGCGGGCGCGGCGGCGGCGGCAATGGCGGCGGCGGGCGCGGCGGGCGCGGCAGGCGCGGCAGGCGCGGCGGTGGCGGCGTGTTCGTGTTTGTCCTGCTCGATGTAGTCGAGCTCGGCGGCGTTTACGAAGCGGATTTTCTCGGGTTTGTCATACATGAACACCCACGCGCCCATCCAGACGAAGCCGAGGGCGCCGATTATTATGAAGGCCATTTCCCAGCCGAACGCCTTCGCGAGCGGCGGGATGAGGAGCGGGGAGGCGAGCGCGCCGACGCTGGCGCCGGCGTTGAAGATGGAGGTGGAGAAGGCGCGGTCTTTTTTCGGGAAATACTCGGCGGTGACTTTGATGGCGGCGGGGAAGTTGCCCGCCTCGCCGAGGGCGAGCACGCAGCGGGCGACGAGGAAGCACCAGGTGCTCACGGTGGCGATGAGCACGGCGGTGTCGCCGGTGGCGCGGAGGAGCGCGGCGGTGTCGGGCAGGCCGGCGGCGCGCTGGGTGATGAGGCCGCAGACGGCGTGGAGGCAGGCGCCGGCGCTCCACACGCCGATGGCCCAGAGGTAGCCGCGCTTGGTGCCGAGCCAGTCAACGAAGCGCCCGGCGAAGAGCATGCAGATGGCGTAGGCGAAGGAGAAGACGCCGGTGATGTTGCCGTAGTCGGCGTCGCTCCAATGGAACGCGGGCATGATGAAGTCGGGCGCGGTGAGGGAGAGCACCTGGCGGTCGAGGTAGTTGACGGTGGTGGCGAAGAACAGCATGGCGCAGATGTACCAGCGGTAGTTCGTCATGCGGGTTGATGAGGGCGTGGGCGGGTGGCTCATGGGGGGAGGTGGTCGGTGGAGGTTCGGGTTGCGGTGCGGTGGCAGGCGGATATTTACGCCAGACAAGACGCGGGGATGGCAAGCACGCTTCTGGTTAATTTCTGATGTTACGCGGCGGCCAGTTTTGGCAGGGCGGTCTCGCCGAGACCGCCTTGCCAAAAAACCTCTCCTGCGTAACATCAGGTTCAAAGTGGGTTTTGTTCCGCCGGCTGTTTTGGCAGTTGCCGTTCGTGGATGAAGGCGAAGAGGACGGGGGTGACGATGAGGATGTGGAGGAGGCTGCTGAGCATGCCGCCCACGACGGGCGCGGCCAGGGGGCGCATGATTTCGGCGCCGGTGCGGGTGGCCCAGAAGATGGGCAGGAGCGAGGCGATGGTCGTGGCCACGGTCATCACTTTCGGGCGGAGGCGGAGGCGCGCGCCGGCTTTCACCGCGGCGATGAATTCGGCGCGCGCGAGGGGGGCGCCGTTTTTGCGGGCGCGGGCGTTTTGCACGGCTTCCTCCAGGTAAACGACCATCACGACGCCGGTCTGGATGGCGGTGCCGAAGAGGGCGATGTAGCCGACCCAGACGGCGACGCTGAAGTTGTAGCCGAGGAGGGCCTGGAGGATGACGCCGCCGGTGAGCGCGAAGGGGACGGCGAGGATGACGTGCGCGGCTTCAAGGGCGCTGCGGAAGGTCATCACGAGGAGCAGGAAGATGATCGCGATGACGGCGGGGAAGACGATGCGCAGGGTGCGCCCGGCGCGGATCTGGTTTTCATACTGGCCGCTGTATTCGATGGTCTGGCCGGGGGCGAGGGTGATTTCTTCCTGGATGCGTTGCTTGATTTCCTCGACAAAGCCGCCGAGGTCGCGGTCGCGCACGTTGGCTTGCACGAAGACGCGGAGGCGGCCGTTTTCGCTGGAGATTTCGTTGGGGCCGATGACGCGTTTGATGTCGGCGGCCTGGCCGAGGGTGATGTGGGGGCCGGCGGGGGTGGGGATGAGGAGGTGGCGGAGTTTTTCGATGTCGTCGCGGTCGTCGCGGTCGAGGCGGACTTGGACGGGCCAGCGTTCGCGGCCTTTGATGGTGGTGGTGGCGGTGGCGCCGCCGAGGCCGGCTTCGACGTAGGCGAGGAGCTCGGCGGCGCGGAGGCCGTAGCGGCCGGCCTGGTCGCGGCGGATGGCGATTTCGAGGTAGGGTTTGCCGAGGTCGCGGGAGGGGGCGACGCCGGCGGCGCCGGGGGTGGTGTTGATGATGCGTTCGATTTCGGAGGCTTTGCGCTGGAGGGCGTTGAGGTCGTCGCCGAATATCTTCACGCCCACCTGGGCGCGGATGCCGGTGCTGGTCATGAGGGTGCGGTTTTCGATGGGCTGGAGGAAGCCGGGGACGTAGCCGGGGACCTGGGTGAGGCGGTCGGAGAGTTCGGCGACGATTTGCTGTTTGGTGACGCCGGGGCGCCATTGCGCGGGGGGTTTGAGGGTGATGGTGGTTTCGATCATTTCGACGGGGGCGGGGTCGGTGGCGGTGTCGGCGCGGCCGAGTTTGCCGGCGGCCATGAGGACTTCGGGGTGGAGGCTGATGACTTTGTCCTGCCAGGCCATGATGCGTTTGACTTCTGTGAGGGAGGTGGCGGGGAGGAGGACGGGCATGAAGAGGAGGCTGCCTTCCTCCAAGGTGGGCATGAATTCCTTGCCGAAGCCGGCGGCGGCGCGGGCGGCGCGGTGGTGGCCGGCGGCGGCGAGGCGGGCGACGAGGGGGCGGGGGAGGCCGAGGGCGAGGACGCAGGAAAACGCGAGGAGGGCGGCGGCGGCGGCGAGGACGGTCTTGCGGTGGAGGAGCGCCCAGTCGAGCACGGGGTCGTAGATGCGCAGGAGGGCGCGCATGATGAGGTTTTTGTTTTCGGGGCGGAAGGGGCCGCGGACGAGGAGGGTGCAGAAGACGGGGACGGCGGTGATGGCGAGGAGCACGGCGCCGACGAGGGCGAAGGTTTTGGTGTAGGCGAGGGGGTGGAAGAGTTTGCCTTCCTGGCCGGCGAGGAGGAACACGGGCACGAAGGCGAGGATGATGATGGCCATCGAGAAGAACATGGGGCGGCCGACCTGGGTGCTGGCGCGGAGGGTGAGCTGGAAGATTTCGCCGGGGGTGAGGGCGGGCGGGGGGGCGCCGGGCGGGGCGCCGGGGGGGGAGGGTTT
>JAITDF010000667.1 GCA_031282705.1 Opitutaceae bacterium
AAAGTAGGGCGAGCGTCCCGCTTGCCAGATCGGGACGTAGGGCAAGCGTCCCGCTTGCCAGACGGCGCGCAACGCGCGCCGCCCCAAAGTGCCGGGAGCATCAAAGAGGCGGGGGCTTCCTGCTCCCGTCAGGCAAGAGGCAAGCGGGACGCTCGCCCTACATTCCAAACCGGCAAGCGGGACGCTCGCCCTACGTCCCAATCCGGCAAGCGGGACGCTCGCCCTACACCCCAAACCGGCAAGCGGGACGCTTGCCCTGCTTTTTTGAGGCTCCCTGATGAAGTCGAAGACCCTTTTAATACTGCTCGCCGTGCTGCTCCCCGCCGGGGCGGCCGGCTGGTGGATATATTATCAAACCCTGCCCGTCGCGGTGATGGACGCGGCACGGCGCGGCACCGCCATGCGCATCGTCCCGGCCAACATAGTGGTGAGCGAGTCCTTCGACATGGCCATCAAAAGCGAGGCGGGCGGGCGCATCGTCGCCAGCCATGTCCAGCTCGGGCGCGAGGTGAAGGCGGGCGAGGTTTTGTATCAAATCGACACGCGCGACCTGGAGTTGGAAATCGAGCGCATGGAGTCGGAATACAAAGCCCTGAAGGCGCGCATCGCCATCGGCTCGGCGACGCGTTTTGAAATCGCGACGGCGGAGGAAAACGTGCGCAACAACACGCGCCTCGTCGAACAGGGCCGCGTGGCGCCGATCGACCTGGAGCGCTCCCGGCGCGCCGTCGGGCAGCTCAGGGACCGCCTCGCCCACGAGGAAATCGACAACCGGCAGGCGCTCGAAAGCCACGAGAATACGCTGAAGCTGAAACGCCGCATGCTGGAAAAGATGAGCGTGACCGTGGCGAACGACGGCACCATCGCGGAAATCTTCGCGCGCGCGGGGGACCTGGTCGGCGGCGGCCAGGTGCTGGCGCGCGTCATCTCACGGGAGCGGCTGGTGCAGGCGCAGATCAGCGAGGAGAATTTCGCGGGCGTGCGGCCGGGGCTGCCGGCGAGCGTGCAGTTCCTCGGCTACGGCGGGCGGCTGTTCAAGGCCGAGGTCGAGCGCGTGCTGCCCAACGCGGACGAAAAAAGCCGGCGTTACATCGCCTATCTGAAAGTTGACATGGCGGACGAATTGCTGGTCCCCGGCCTGACCGGCGAGGCCGGCATCACCGTGGACAGGCACGAGAACGCCCTGCTGGCCGACCGCCGCGGCGTGCCGGGCGGCTCGGTCTTCACCGTGCGCGACGGGCGCGCGCGGCTGCGGCCCGTGCGCACCGGGTTCGCGGGGCTCGATTATGTTGAAATCCTCGACGGGCTCGCGGACGGCGAGGCGATCATCATCGACCCGCCGCCGTCCGGGTTCCGCGACGGGCAGCGCGTGCGGGTGGCAAAGGCCCCGGGGCGCCGGTGATGCGCACCAACCTCGAAATCGCGCTGCGGTTCCTGCTGGCCAGGCGGCGCTCCATGACGATGAGCCTCGCCGGCATCGCGTTCGGCGTGGGCTTCATCATTCTCACGCAGGCGATCACGACGGGCTTCCAGGAATTTTTCATCCGCACAATCCTGGGCACGGACGGCGCGCTGCGGGTGGAGGACAAGTTTCAGGCGACGGTCGTGAACATGGGCGCAATCGACGCCGCCGGGCGGGCCGCCGGCGGCGTGGCGGTGGAAAGCAGCCGGAAATACCAGGAGGGCGTCGCGGAACCGCGGCGGCTGATCGACGCCATCAAACGCTTCCCCGACACGGCCGGCGTCTCGGAGGTGCTGCGCGGCAACGCGGGCATCCAGTCCGCGACGCGCGAGGAGTCGGGGCAGGTGTATGGCATCGAGCTGGAAAACCACATGGCCGTGTCCGACCTCGGGCGGCAGATCGTGGCGGGAAACATGGACGATTTTCGGAAAACCCCGTCCGGCGTGCTGGTGGGCTCGGCGCTCGCGAACCGGCTCCGGCTGCGCCCGGGCGACTCCGTCCTGCTCTCCCACGGCGGCCGGTCCACCCGCTACCGCGTGTCGGCGATTTACGAAACCGGCATCCGCGACATCGACAAGGTGCGCGTGTTCATGCACCTCGGCGAGGCGCGCGTGCTGCTGCGCAAACCCCACGGCGCGTCGTATCTGCAAATCGGGCTGAAAAACCCCGGGCGGGCGCCGGAGATTGCGCGGCAGATCGAGCTGATGGCGAGCCACCGCGCCGCAAGCTGGCAGGAGCGCGAAAAAGTGTGGCTCGATGTTTTCCGGTTCTTCCGCATCCTCGCGGCGATCACGGTGTTCACCATCGTCGTGGTGGCGGGCCTGGGCATGTTCAACACGCTTGCGATGATCGTGATGGAGAAGACGCGCGAAATCGCCATCCTGCGCTCGATGGGCTACACGCGGCTGGACATCGCGTTCGTGTTCATGTTGCAGGGCGGGCTGGTGTTCGCGGCGGGCGCCGCGCTCGGGTGGGTGCTTGGCGCGCTGGGCACCTGGGGCGTGTCGAGCGTGCCGGTCAGCGTGCGCGGCATCTTTTCCACCGATCACATCGTGGTGGCGTGGGACTTCGCGCATTACGCCGGGGCGGCGCTGGCGGCGGCGGCGGTCGTGCTGGTCGCGAGCTGGATGCCGGCGCGCCGCGCGGCGCTGCTGGAGCCCGCGGCCATCATCCGGGGGGCCTCGCAATGAGCATGCCCGCGGACACGCCCGCGCCGGAAAACGGCGGCCCCGCGAAACGCGAGGCGATCCGCTGCGCGCGCCTCACGCGCCACCTCGGCGAGGGCGACGCGCGCGTGCACGTCCTGCGCGAGGTGTCGCTGGCGGTGGCGCCGGGCACGGTGTCGGCCATCGTCGGCCCGTCGGGCTGCGGCAAAAGCACGCTGCTCTATCTGCTGGGCCTGCTCGACCGGCCGGATGGCGGGGAAATCTGGATCGCAAACGAAAACCTCGCCCGGGCCGGCGACGAAAAACGCACGCGGGTGCGCAACGAGCACATCGGCTTTGTCTTCCAGTTCCACTTCCTGCTGCCCGAGTTTTCCGCGCTGGAAAACGTGATGCTCCCCATGCGCAAACTCGGCCGCGCCACGCCCGCGCAAATGACCGCGCGCGCCGCGCACCTGCTGGACGCCGTCGGGCTCGGCGAAAAAGCCCGCCGCCCGGCCGCCCGGCTCTCCGGCGGCGAGCAGCAGCGCGTGGCCATCGCCCGCGCCCTCGCAAACCAGCCCTCCATCATCCTCGCGGACGAGCCGACCGGAAACCTCGACGTGAAAAACTCCGGCATGGTTTTCGATTTGCTGACCCGCCTGGCCCGTGAGAACGGCCAGGCCATCATCCTCGTCACGCACAACCCCGACATCGCCGCGCGGTGCGATTTCCTGCACCCCATGCGCGACGGCGTGTTCGTCTAGCCCTTTTTCTCTTTTTGGGTAATTTTTTTGGGGAATTTCATAAATACCCTTGTAAAAAGCATCCGCACGGCCATTATGCCCCATCTGCCTTATTGACAACACCGCCAAAATGCCGCCTATTGACAACCCACCGGCTTAAACGTCCTCCTTTTTTTGAGTCATGCATCATATCCTTTGACTTTCGCAAAGCATGTTGTAACGTCTCTCAACTTGCTTCGCAAAAACAAATTCATTCGGATTTGTCTGGCACTTTTGCCAGACAAGCTGTCTGATTCATGGATTCAGGTCACCAAAACCGAACTACCACAAATAACACCAATGAAACCAAAGTTTGAAAAAAACATGCGCGCACTGCGCGGCTTGGCCTTCGGCCTTGCGGTGCTTTTTACGGCGGGCCTCCCGGCCAAGCCTCCGGCACAGAATTACCCGGAATATCCTCATCGTGACGGGTCGGCGCAAACGACCGTCACGGCCCAGCCTGCCTATGACCAGCAGGTGCAATCGACGTCTTCCACCCAGACGGCGGCATCCTGGCAGGCCACCACCACCACCACCGCCGCGGCGTCCCCGACGGCGTCGCGGAGCGCGGCAGGACCGGCCATCGGCCCCCGCTTCGACTCGAACCTCTACACGGTTGAAAAAATCCCCGTCCGCACCTCCAGCCAGGTCGGCGAGGAAAACACCTACCTTTTGCGCGTCACGGCCCTCGCCGACATCACGGACGTGAACATCTCCGAGACCCTGCCCGACGGGCTCAACCTCGTGAGCACCAGCCCGACGGCCACCCGCGACGGACGGGTTCTCCGCTGGGCCGCGATTCCCAGGATGAGCGCGGGCCAGATTGAGGAGAAGACCATCGTGGTGAAAACCACCCGCGAAGGCGATTTCCTGACGACCTCGAAAGTCTGCATCGACCCGGTCGTGCAACTCGCGCTGCGCGCCGGCACGCCGCGCCTCGCGCTCGCCAAGACCGGCCCCGCCACCATCGAGCTCGGCGACCGGTTCTCCTACAGCATCACCGTCACCAACAACGGCACCGCCGACGCGGCTGATGTCGTGGTGGTTGACAACCTGCCGCAGGGCCTCACCAGCTCCGGCCCGACCACGTTCACGATCGGCACCCTCGCCGTCGGCGAAAGCCGCACGCTCAACGTGCCCGTCACCGCCGCCAACGCCGGCGAATACGTGAACACCGCCTCGGTCACCGCCAGCAACGCCGCCTCGGTCTCCACCAGGGCCGCCTCCCCGACCAGAATCGTGACCTCGCGCATCCAGGTCGAAAAGACCGGGCCCGACCGCATCTTCGTTCACCGTGACGCGACCTACAACATCACCGTCACCAACGTCGGCGATGTCGCGCTCGAAAACATCACCGTCACCGACAGCCTCCCCAAGAACGTCACCCTCGTGTCCGCCTCCGGCAGCAAGGGCAGCCAGAGCAAGGATCGCGTAGTCTGGACCATCCCGAGCCTCGCGCCCGGCCAGAGCCTGACCGACTCGGTCGTCATCACCAGCAGCCAGCCGCAGACCACCACCAACAGCGTCACCGCCCGCGCCGCCAACGCCAAGGTCTCCGACACCGCCAGCGCGACCACCATCTGGGAAGGCGCCCCCGGCGTGCTGACCGAGATCTTTGACAACGTTGACCCGATCCGCATCGGCGACGAAGTGGTCTATACCATCCGCATCACCAACCAGGGCGCCTTCCGCGAGGTCAACAGCCAGGTCCGCGTGATCTTCAGCGACGAGATCAACCCGGTCTCCATCACCGACCAGACCGCCACGATCAACGGCAAGGAAGTGGTCTTCCCGGATGTGGTCATCAAGCCCAAGGGTGCGACCCTGTTCAAGATTCACGCAAAGGCCGTCCGCTCCGGTGTCGCCACCACCCGGCTCGAATTCAACTCCTCCTTCCTCCCCCGCCCGATCGTCAAGGAAGAGACGACCTTCGTTTACTAAGTCTTGCACAAAATCAACACACTCGGGCGCCTGTCTCCGGGCAGGCGTCGAATCCCGCCCGAAAAACCGGCGCCCGGTGTCTTTCCTAAAACCAAACAATGAGAACTACATTATCAATCATCGCACTTGCCCTCGCCACCGCCACCCTCGGCGCGCAGCAAGCCACCGAATGGGCCGGCTCAGCGGACATCCGTTACACCGGTCAATACATGTTCCGTGGCGCCCAGAAATCCGGACAGTCCCTCCAGGCCAATGTCGAGTTCAACCCCATCGGCGACGGTTTTTACGTCGGCGGCTGGTTCAACCAACCCTTCGATAGCGACTGGGACAATGAGTTCGACCTCTTCGGAGGCTACCGCTACAACTTCATGGGCATCCAGTTCGATGCCGGCCTCACCGGCTTCTTCTACCCGCAGGCCGAGGATCGCACGACCGACTATTCGTATGAGATCGCCCTCGGCGCGAACTACAATCTCGGCACGCTCTGGCGGGTGCTCGACGGCTTGGCCGTCTCCGGCTACGCCTACTACGATGTCCGCCTCGAAACCCTCACCTTTGAGCTTTCGACCGGCTATCGTTTCCCCTATCAGCTCGCGCAATTCAAGGCCAGCGTGGACGCCAGTCTCTTCGTCGGCCACAGTGACACGGGCGACTACCTGCCTGACAGTCCCGGCTCGAATATAAAGGACACCTGGCTCTATTACGGGGCCACCTTGAGCACCACGGTCTGGTTTAATGAAACCCTGTCGGCCACCGCGGGCGTCCAATACGGCACCGCGAACAACCGCTCCACCTTGGCGGGCGGCGGCAGCGACCGCACCGACAAAGTGTGGGGGTTTGTCGGCGTCGGCCTGAAGTGGTGATTCTTTTCTCCAAAGGGGTTCCCGCTTTTCAAGTGGGAACCCTTTTTTATTTGTCGGACGGTTTTTAGATAAATCGCAACTGTCTTGAATCAACAATGTCAGAACAGGAAAACCCGGCTGAATGGCCAGACGAAGAAAAAACGAGAAAACAAACAGCCTGCTGATTGTGATAGTATTGCTGCTATTGCTGTTGGTGGGCTACCTGGCTTTTTTCTGGTCGCCGGGAAAAATCGCAACCGGAGATGCAAATGTTCCGGCGTATCCCCCCTCATCCGCCGCCCCGGCCGGTCCGGTGAGCAGCGTGCTCCCATCCCCTTCAATCCCCTTCCAGCTCCCCCCCTGGCCTGCTACCCCCGCGCCGGACGCACGCCCCGCGGCACCCGCCGCCCCGCCGCCGCCACCACCACCGCCACCCGCCGCCGCCCCCGCGCCGCCGCGCATCACGGTGCCGCCCATTGAGCCCCCGCCCGCCCCCGCGCCAGCCGCCCCCGTGGAGCAGGCGCCACCGCGGCCGGCGCCGCTGCCGGCGCGCCAAGTCACCACCCCGCGCCGGCCCGTCGCGCCCACGCGCCCGCCGCCGTCCGCCTCGTCCGCCCCCGCGCCATTTCCCGGAGGCTATGCCATTGTGCTCGGGAAAAGCATGAGTCCCGATGGCAGCCGCTATTTGTTGCGTTGCACCAATCTCGACCGGCAGGGAGAGTATGTTTTCGAGGTGGATGCCGATACCTTCAACGAGGCCGCCCCCGACCTGATGTATCATCCCGGCAAAATCGCCAAATGGCGCCTCATTTCCTCGCAATGACCGGCGCGAGGCGCCGCCGCCGTCATGGGAGGCAGGTTTGGTTCCGGGCGAAGCGGCAAATCTGCCAGCCTGCGCCACTTTACTGATGTTACGCGGAAGCGTCCGTTCCCGTTTCTTCTCTTTCCTCTTTGTCTTTATCTCCCATTCCTTCCATCCCTCCCATCCCGCTCCTCTCCCCATGTCTCCTGACGAAAGAGGAAAGAGAAAGAGGAAAGAGAACGAGAACGAGAACGGAAACGGACGCCCTCGCGCAACATCAGTGATGAACTGATGTTGCGCAGCCGAAGGCTTGAGTCCGGTGCGGGGAGCGCGCGCTCCCCGCACCGATCAAAGGCCCTCTCCTCACAGACAAAGGCGGCGGGCGGATTCATATTTTGGCGGGATTATATATAACGCAGCAGAATGCTTTCGCAAAGCTCCTGCTTGCCGCTGCGGGGCGCGACCTCGCCCTGGCCGTGCGCGATGCGGTGCAGGTCGGCCAGCGTGAGCCGGCCCTGCTCGTAATCGCGCCCGGCGCCGGTGTCGAACGTGGCGTAGCGTTGCTTTTTCATCGCGGGCAGCGGCGACTCGTTGAGGAGCTTTTCGGCGGCGATGGCGGCGCGGGCGAAGGCGTCCATGCCGGCGATGTGCGCGATGAACAGGTCCTCGATGTCGGTCGAATTGCGGCGGAGCTTCGCGTCGAAGTTGATGCCTCCGTGCCGGAGGCCGCCCGCTTGCAGGATGACGGCCATCGCCTCCGTGAGCTCGACGGGGTCGATGGGGAACTGGTCGGTGTCCCAGCCGTTTTGCGCGTCGCCGCGGTTGGCGTCGATGCTGCCGAGCGCGCCGGCGTCGGCGGCGACTTGCAATTCGTGCGGGAAGGTGTGCCCGGCGAGCGTGGCGTGGTTGACCTCGATGTTGAGCTGGAAATCGCCGAGCAGGCCGAACTCGCGCAGGAAGCCGATCACGGTCGCGGCGTCATAGTCGTATTGGTGCTTGGCCGGTTCGCAGGGTTTCGGCTCGATGAAAAATTTGCCGCCAAAACCCTGGCCCCGGGCATAGTCGCGGGCGAGGGCGAGGAAGCGCGCGAAGTGCTCGCGTTCGCGTTTCATGTCGGTGTTCAGAAGCGACATGTAGCCCTCGCGCCCGCCCCAGAAAACGTAGTTTTCGCCGCCGAGCGCGATGGTGGCGTCGATGGCTGATTTGAGCTGCGCGCCGGCGCGGGCGAGAATCGGGAACTCCGGGTTGGTGGCCGCGCCGTTCATGTAGCGCGGGTGGCTGAAGAGATTGGCCGTGCCCCAGAGCAGTTTCACGCCCGAGGCCGCCTGCTTTTCCCTGGCATGGTCAACGATGGCTTGGAGACGCTTTTCGGACCCGGCCAGCGTGGGCGCCTCGTCGATCAGATCAACGTCGTGGAAACAATAATACGGCGCGCCGAGCTTGGTGATGAACTCGAAGGCGGCGTCCATCTTGTCGCGGGCGCGCTGCCCGGGATCGGAGGCGGCGAGCCACGGCATGGGCCGTGTCGGCGCGCCGAAGGGATCGGTGCCATTCGCGCAGAAGCTGTGCCAGTAGGCGACCGCGAAGCGCAGCAAGCCGCCCAGCGGGCGGCCCGCGACGACGCGCTTCGCGTCGTAATAACGAAAGGCGAGCGGATTGTCGCTTTGCGGCCCTTCGTAGGCGATGGGGCCGACTCCGGGAAAATACTCGCGGCTGCCGATGGTGGGTTGCGTGCTCATAAGTCAGGTGATTTTTGATGGTTGGGAGGCGAGGGAAACGCCGGCCGGCGGGCTGTGTTTCCTCTGTGCGATGCGTTCATTATAGCCGGGGGCGCCGGGATTTGCTTTCACAAAAAGACATTTTTTCACAAGAACCAGCATAATCGGACGGGCCCTCGGCGGGGCCGTGGCATGGGGCGTTGGAGGGATGGTGCCCTTGGCCGCCCCTCGATCGCACCCGCCGCCGGGTCAAATTCTTTCATTGCCCCCCGCGGACGGGATGCTTCAATGCTCAACCCATGAACCCCCGACTCCTGGCCGAAGAAATTGCCAACCGCGCCGACGATTTTCTTCACGGCATCACCAATCCATCGGAAGCGCACAACGAGATCGTTGAACTGCTCGCCATCGAACACCCCGCGCTCACCGCCGAAGCCCGCCGCCAGATTGCCGATGCCGCCATGAAGATTCTTCGCGACGAGGATTTCTTCACCATGGCGGACGCCTCCACCGACGGCTGGTCCGATGACGGCGACGCGGACGACGAGAGCGTATAATCCGTCCACGCGCTTCCCTCTTTCTCATTCCCTTCCCTCCCTCTTCAGTCTTTCCTCTTTCTCACTGATGTTACACAGTCGGCAGATTTTGGTAGGGCAGTCTCGCCGAGACCGCCGCGAGCACCACGAGGCAAACGACGGCGGTCTCG
>JAITDF010000669.1 GCA_031282705.1 Opitutaceae bacterium
GTCTCGCCGAGACCGCCGCGTTCGTCACTCGTGGCTCCCGGCGGTCTCGGCGAGACCGCCCTGCCAAAATCTGCCGACTGCGTAACATCAGTTTATCTTCATCTTTCTTATTTCTCATGGCTGTTGCGCAGCCAAAGGAATTCACCC
Source organism: Opitutaceae bacterium (assembly GCA_031282705.1). GTDB lineage: Bacteria > Verrucomicrobiota > Verrucomicrobiia > Opitutales > Opitutaceae > Termitidicoccus. The sequence continues at coordinate 148 of JAITDF010000669.1, forward strand.
GCATATTTCACACCAAAAAACGGGAGAGGCCAAAAAGGCGGCGGGGCCGGCGAAAACCGCGGCGCCGGGCAATTCAAAACGCCGGATTCGGCCTGGGGCGCACGCCGGCCGGCGCAGTGCGCCCGCAGCGCGGCGGTTTTTGGCCACTCCCGTTTTTTGGTGTGAAATATGCGGGTTAGTTTGTGCAATCTATTGCGTATGCGGTATTGCGTGCCGGGCGCGGGCGCGGCGGCAGGGTGCACGGGCGCGGCGGAGGCGGGCGTGACGGAGGCGAGGCACGGCGCGGCGCGACGGCGGGCGGGTGGTGTGTTGCCAATGCGGGGCCGGAAACGCCAAAGGCGTTTTCACAACACAGCCCAGGGTCGCGCGAACAACGCGAGCGCCACCCTTGGTTTGCCCGGAACAAGACCACAACCCCAACGGGGTTGTTCAAGACGGGGCTTTTTAAGGGACAGGTTAAAGGCACCGCGAAACACGGGAGGGTCGCCCATGCCACGCAATCCGCCGTCGCGCTTTCATGAAGCCCTGAATTCTTTTGGCTGCGTAACCTCAGTTGCCAAAAAGGCCGCGCGCATGGAATTCATGCCAGCAGTTTTTCCCAGCGTTTGAATTGTTTCTTTATCTGCGCGGGGCCGGGCATGCCCGTGCCTTTGCGTTTTTCCATGGCGCGATTGAGGTCGAAGACGGCGGTCCAGTCCTTCGCGAAGGCGGGGTGGATTTTTTGCGCCTCGGCGAAGGGGACTTCGTCGAGCGGCACGCCGAGCGTCTCCGCCGCGCGCACGACGGCGCCGACGGCGTGGTGCGCCTCGCGGAAGGGGACGCCGCGCCCGACGAGGTAGTCGGCAAGGTCGGTCGCGAGGAGCGCGGGGTCGGCGACGGCGGCGGCGCAGCGGTCGCGGTGCATCTTGAGGCCGGCGGCGGTGCCGGCGAGCACGTCGGCGCAGAGCGAGGCCTGGTCGAAGCTGTCGAAGAGCGGCGGCTTGTCCTCCTGGAGGTCGCGGTTGTAGGTGAGCGGGAGCCCTTTCGCGAGGGTGAGGAGCGTGTGGAGGTTGCCCTGGAGGCGGGCGGATTTGCCGCGGAGGAGTTCGCAGGAGTCGGGGTTTTTTTTCTGCGGCATGAGCGAGGAGCCGGTGCAGAAGGCGTCGGGGAGCTCCACGAATTTGAACTCGGCGCTCGACCAGAGGATGAGGTCCTCGGCGATGCGCGAGAGGTGCACGCCGAAGAGGGCGCAGGCGGCGGCGAACTCGATGAGGAGGTCGCGGTCGGCGACGGCGTCCATGCTGTTCTGCGTGACTTGCGGGCGGCCGCGCGCATCGACGAAGCCGAGGGCGCGCGCGGTGAACTCGCGGTCGATGGGGAGCGTGGTGCCGGCGATGGCGCCGGAGCCGAGCGGGCACCAGTTGGCGCGCGCGGCGGTGTCGGCGAGGCGCGCGCGGTCGCGCTGGAGCATTTCGAGCCAGGCGAAGAGGTGGTGCGCGAGGAACACGGGCTGGGCGCGCTGGAGGTGCGTGTATCCGGGAATCAATACACCGGCGTGCGCGCGCGCGGCGGCGAGGATGGCGCGCTGGGCGGCGGCGATTTTTCCGGAGAGCGCGGCGCAGGCGTGCCGGAGGAAGAGGCGCATGTCGGCGGCGACCTGGTCGTTGCGGCTGCGGGCGGTGTGGAGCTTGGCGGCGGCGGGGACGCGCCGGGTGAGCGCCTGCTCGATGTTCATGTGCACGTCCTCGAGCCTCACGTCCCATGCGAATTTGCCGGCGTCGATTTCGGCGCGGATGGCGTCGAGGCCGGCGTGGATGGCGTCGCGCTCGGCGGCGGTGAGGATGCCGGCGCGCGCGAGCATGGCGGAGTGGGCCTTGCTGCCGGCGATGTCGAAGGGCGCGAGGCGGCGGTCAAACGAAACCGATTCGCTGAACGCGAGCATGAGCGCGGCGGGGCCGGCGGAGAAGCGGCCGCCCCAAGTGGCCTGGGCGGCTTGGGCTTGGGCTGGCTTGGCGCGGGCCGGCTTGGCGCGGGCCGGCTTGGCGCGGGCCGGCTTGGCTTGGGCCGGCTTGGCTTGGGCCGGCTTGGCTTGGACGGGTTTGGCTTGGACGGGTTTGGCTTTGGCCATGATTTTATAAGGAAAGGCGTTATGAAAATGTTCCCCGGGCGTGATGAAAATGTTCCTGAAACCGGGAGTTTTTACCGGGCGCCGCCCCGCCCCGCCAATCTTAAATCACCCGCCGTCGGAATCTTTCCTCTTTGCTGGCGGGACGCAGCCAAAGGGATGCAGGGCTTTGCGAAGGCATGAACCTAAATTCCGCAGTTGATGTTACGCGGCGGCCAGTTTTGGCAGGGCGGTCTCGCCGAGACCGCCGCGAGCACCACGAGGCAAACGACGGCGGTCTCG
>JAITDF010000672.1 GCA_031282705.1 Opitutaceae bacterium
CGAGACCGCCGCGAGCACCACGAGGCAAACGACGACGGTCTCGGCGAGACCGCCCTACCAAAACTGGCCGCCGCGTAACATCAGAGATAAAGAGAAAGAGGAAAGAAGAAAGGGATGGAGGGGGGGCATCACTCCGGGTCGCACCCGCCTTTTGAGGGAGTGACATCACTTCCTGTTGCACCCGCCGCCGGCCCCGCCGGAGAATAGGCTTTCCCTGCAAGGTTTTTTTACGCTTCGATTAACAACCTTCCGATGAAACGAACCTATTTCGGCACCGATGGCGTGCGCGGCCCCTATGGCGGGCCGGTGATCAACGAGCGATTCGCCGCGCGGCTGGGCGAAGCCGCGGCGCGTTTCGTCATGACGCGCGCCGGGCGCCCCGGCGGCGCGGCGCGCGCGTTGATCGGCCGCGACACCCGCGACTCGGGCCGGCCCCTGGGGCAGGCGGTCGCCGCGGGCCTCGCCGCGGGCGGCCTGACGCCCGCGGCGCTCGGCATCGTGCCGACGCCGGCGGTCGCCGCGGCGGTGTTGCGCGAACGCGCCCTCCTGGGCGTGATGATCACCGCCTCGCACAATCCGGCGGGCGACAACGGCATCAAGTTTTTCGACCACCAGGGACTCAAGTTCAACGACGCCGGCGAGGCGGAAGTCGAAACCCTCCTGCCTCCCGAGGCGCGCGGGCGCGAACTGACCGCGCCGCCCGACCCTGTCGCTGCGCCCGTCCTTCCCGTCCGGCCCGGCTCCGCTGCAATACCCGGCTCCGCCGCCATCGCGCCCGTCTCCGCCGCGCCGCCCTGCCCCGCCGGCCCGCCCGCCGGGGCCGGCGGCCTCGCCGCGTATCTGGAAACGGCGCGCGCCCTGCTGCCGCCGGGCGCGCTGGCCGGCTGGCGCGTGGCGCTCGACACCGCCAACGGCTCCACCTGCGCCACCAGCCCGCAAGTGCTCCGCGCGTTCGGCGCGCGCGTCGATGTGATCGGCGCGGAGCCCGACGGCAAAAACATCAACGCCGGCGTCGGCAGCGAGCACCCCGAAAAACTCGCCGCGCTCGTGCGCGCGACCGGCGCGCGCATCGGCATCGCGCACGACGGCGACGGCGACCGCTGCGTCCTCTGCGACGAACACGGCGCGGTGCTCGACGGCGACGAAATCCTCACCCTGCTCGCCCTGGACGCCCTCCGCCTCCGCCGTCTCGCGGCGCGCACCCTGGTGGTCACCGTCCAGAGCAACCTCGGCGTGGACGCCGCCGTGCGCGCGGCGGGCGGGCGCGTGGAGCGCAGCGCGGTGGGCGACCGCTACGTGATCGAAAAAATGCTCGCCGCCGGCGCGACGCTCGGCGGCGAGTCCTCCGGGCACGTCATTTTCTCGGACATCTCGCGCACGGGCGACGGGCTCGTGGCGGCGTTGAAGGTGCTCGAAGTGATGCTTGGGACCGGGCGCCCCCTGTCGGAATTGCGGCGGGCGCTGAAAAAATTTCCGCAGGCGACGGCCAGCCTGCGCGTGCGCGAAAAGCTCCCGCTCGGCGCGCTGCCGCGCCTTGCCGGCGAAATCGCCGCGCTGGAACGCGAGCTCGGCGCGGCCGGCCGCGTGCTCGTGCGCTACTCCGGCACCGAGCCGAAGCTGCGCCTGCTGGTCGAAGGCCCGGCGGAGGCGGACGTGCAATCCGGCCTCGCCCGCCTCGCCGCCGCCGCCCGGCGGTCGCTGGAAGTGGTGTAGGATGCGCGGAAGCGTCCGGGCCCCTGGCGGGACGGCCTCCGTGCCGCCCGTCCCGCGGCGATTCCGCCGCCCCCGCCGCCGCCCCCCGGAGAACGCCGCGCCTCCCGCGCCTCCCATATCTCCCATACCTCCCATATCTCCCATATCTCCCATTTTCCCGAAACCACCGCCGCCCGGATGTCACGGCCCCGCGGCCCTCCAAGTCTGGCATTGCCTGCGCGCGGCAAACGCGCGAATTGTGGGACGCCTCCAGTTTCCATGCCCGACACCGATTCCACGCCCGCCATCGAAGTGCGCAACCTCGTCAAGTCCTACGCGGGCTTCACGGCGGTCAACAACGTGGGCTTCACCGTGCGGCGCGGCGAAATCCTCGGCTTCCTCGGCCCCAACGGCGCCGGCAAATCCACCACCATGCGCATCCTCACCGGCTTCCTCCCGGCCACCTCCGGCGAGGCGCGCGTGTGCGGCGTGCCCGTCGCCTCGCAACCCGGCGCCGTCAAACGCCTCATCGGCTACATGGCGGAAAACAACCCGCTGCCCGAGGACATGCGCGTGGCCGAATACCTGCACTACCGCGGCCGCCTGAAGGAACTGCCCCGCCGCAAACTCGCCGCGCGCATCGCCGAGGTGCTGGAACTCTGCGACCTCGGGCGCGAGCGCCACCGCATCATCGGCAAACTCTCCAAGGGCTTCCGCCAGCGCGTCGGCATAGCCGAGGCCATCCTCGCCGAGCCGCCCGTCATCATCATGGACGAGCCCACCATCGGCCTCGACCCGCACCAGATCCAGCTCGTCCGCGACCTCATCGCCGGCCTGCGCGGCCGCATGACGGTCATCATCTCCTCGCACATCCTGCCCGAAATCGAAGTCACCTGCGACCGCGTGCTCATCATCAACCGCGGCCGCGTCATCGCCTTCGGCACGCCCGAGGAGCTGCGCCGCGACATTTTCGGCCACTCCCTCTACAAACTCGAAATCCACGGCGACCTTGCGCTCCTCCCGCCGATTCTCGACGGCATCGACCCCACGCTGAAAATCGACGGGCGCATCGTGTCCGACGCCGACGGTTTCCAGACCCTGCAACTCGTCACGCGCCGCGAGGATTCCATCAGCGAAAAACTCCTCAAGCTCCTCGCCGCCGACAAACGCTTCCGCGTGCGCGGCGTCACCCGCGAGCACCCGACGCTTGAGGACGTCTTCCTCGCCGCGACGAAACGCACCCGCGAGATCATCGACCGCCGGAAAAACCCATGAGCCCGCGCAAATGCCGCGGAAGCGGGATGGGGCATCAATGCCTCGCGGCGGAGAAATGAATGGCAGGTTTCCCGCCTCGCCCGGAACCCGGATTGACAACCGCAACAAAAGACTGGCATCCCCGGCGCCCTGCAATCATACAGTCCGGGATATGAAAACCGGCACGCACGGGACGCAAAATCCGCATGGCCTGGCCGCTGGCGATTACGAGCCGGTGCGCTGCCTCATCGAGGAAGCGCGCCGGCGGCGGAAAACCGTCAACGCCGTCACCATCTGGCTGAACGCCTTCACTCTTTTCAAGAAAATCGAGCAGCGCATCGGCCTGCCCGATGAGAACGACCGCGACAGTTATCTGGCCATCGTCTGCGATCTTCGCGCCGCCGGACATGGTCTCGCGGCCGCCGTGAAGGCACAGGGCATTGACCTCGAAAAGGAGGCGGAAATCCCGCCTTCCGCCTTCCGTTCCTGCCTTGGCGAACTGGAGTTTGCCGATCGCGCCGAATTTCTCGGGCAGGACACGGAGGCCATGCAAAAAATCGAGCGTTACTTCGCCGCCAAATGACCCCGGAACTGGAAAAGCTCATCGCGCTTTTTTCACTGCTCAAGGACGCCCCGCCATTGCAAAACGAGGCCCGGTTTGAGGCATGGCGGCGGGGGTGTGCCGTGCACGCGGCCAAACTCGGGATGGAAACGGAGCAGGTCATGACCTTCGTCAGGAAAATGTATTACAAAAAAATCGCCGCCGACAACCGGCGCGCAGGCAGGCCGGGAGGAGCGGAGTAAGGGGGCATTTGCAAGGGACAGGTTGTTTTTATTGCCCAGGACCCCGCCCCTCCCAGTCCTCCCGCCCCGCCTCACCCCGCCTCATCCCATGCCTCCCGCCCCTCCCGCGATTTCCCTCGCCGGCGCATGGCGCGTGCGCGCCACGGCGGAACGCCCGGCCGCCGCCGGCGCCCCGGCCTTCCAGGCCGCCGCCGTCGTGCGCCTGCCCGGCGCGCTGGCCGCGCAGGGCGTGGGCGAGGACATCTCGGTCCGCACGCCGTGGGTCGGCAGCATCTTCGACCCCTCGTGGTTCACCGCGCCGGACTGCGCGCGCTGGCGCGAGCCGGGAAACATCAAGCTGCCGTTCTGGTTGCAGCCGGAAAAATATTTCCGCGGCACGGCGCGTTATGAGCGCGAGGTGGAAATCCCCGGCGCCTGGGCCGGGTGGCGCGTGGTGCTCCTGCTGGAACGCGCGCACTGGGCGACGCGCGTCCGGCTCGACGGGCGCGAGGCCGGGCGCGACGACAGCCTCGGCACGCCGCACGAATACGACCTTGGCGCCGGCCTCGCGCCCGGCGCGCACACCCTCGCCATCGAGGTGGACAACTCCGTGGTGATCGACGTGGGGCCGAACGCGCACAGCATCAGCGACCACACGCAGGGCAACTGGAACGGCATCATCGGGCGCATCGAACTCGCCGCCACCGCCGCGGCGTGGGTCGATGACGTGCAGGTCTTCCCGCGCGCCGCCGCGCGCGCCGCGCTGGTGCGCGCGCGCATCGGCGGGGCCGGCGCCCTGCCCGCCGGCGCGACCGCGCGGGTGCGCATCGAAAGACAGACGGCGGA
>JAITDF010000683.1 GCA_031282705.1 Opitutaceae bacterium
CGAGACCGCCCTGCCAAAATCTGCCGACTGCGTAACATCAGTCAGTGATTCTCAAAGTGATGTCCGCGCAACCGCGCGACCCCGGCGTCATCCGTCGGCATCCCTTTGAATCGCACCCATCGCGATGCGGTATGGGATTGCCCCGTTGCGATTCTTGCATGGTTTTACGGAGGACGATGCGTTTTGTTTCCACCACAAGGCTGCCACCGGCGCGCTCCGGTCCGTTCGCCGGCCCCCGGACTTTCCCATGAAAATCCGGAAAATCACGCGGACGCCCCGCCCGCGCCTCCATCGTCAATCCGCGGTCGGGAAGCCCGCGCTCCTTTTTCTTCTGGCGGCGGCATTCTCATTCGCGCCGCCGCCCCCGCCCGCCCGCGCCGCCGCCCTCCCCTTCCTCATCCCGCGCCTCGACGGCGAATTCACCGGCGCCACCCGCCTCCTCTTCGACCCCGCCCGCAACACCCACGACCTCGAACTGCGCTGGAAAATCACCGCCGCCACGCCCGCCGGCATGCCCGACGGCGCGCCCGGCCTGCGCGTCATCACCCTCGAAGCCGAAGGCTCCGGCATCACGCTCCGCGCCCGCGCCGAAATCGATGCCGCCACCCTCGACGGCGTCTGGCGCGTGGAAACCGCCCGCGCCGAACTGGCCGCGCTCCTGCCGCGCCTCGCCGCCCGCCTGCCCGCCGCCCTCGCCGGCCTCGCCGCCGACGGCCTCCTAGAAATCACCGGCGAAGGCGGCCTCCGCGCCGGCGGATTCGACGGTCGCGCCACCCTCCGCCTCGACCACGGCACCGTCTCCCATCCCGTCGCCGGCTGGGTGATCGAGGGCCTCGCACTTCACGCCTCGCTCGCCCCGTTTTCCATCGCCGCCGCCGCGCCCGCCGCCACCGTCACCGCCGCCACCGTCACCACCGCCGGCGGCGCCGCCGCCACCGCGTCTGCCGCCGCCACCGCCGCGCCCGCGACTCCCGCCACTCCCACGCCGCCCGCCGCCGCCGCCGCGCCGCCCGCCGCGCTCGCGACGCTCGCCTTGTTTTCCACCGACCCCGCCGCGCCGCAGACCCTCTCGTTCAGCCGCTTCGAGGCCGGCGGCGTCGAAATCCACGACGGCCGCGCCGTCTTCGCGCTCGCGCCCGGCGGCCTGCTGCGGCTGGAGTCGTTTCGCGCCGGCGGCCTGGGCGGCTCGCTCGACCTCGCGCCCATCGCGCTCGACCTCGCCCGCCCCTCCGCGGACATCCGCGCAAAAGTCTCCGGCCTCGACTCCGCCCGCCTCGCCGCCTACCTGCCCGCCGCCGTGTCCGAGGCGCATGGACGCCTCTCCGGCGACATCGCATTTCACTGGGACCCCCGCGCCGGCCTGGATTTCGGCGGCGGACACCTGAGCCTGCAAAAAACCGAGCCAGCCTCCCTCCGCCTCGCGCCCGCGCCGGGTTTTTTCACCGCCAGGGTCCCGGCGCAAATCGCGCTGCTCGGCGGCCCGCTGCGCCGGTTCCTCACCATCAGGAACCCCGCCTACGACACGCTGGGCAAAATCGAACTCGGCGAGATGCCGCTCGCCGTCGAGTCCATCGAGGCCGGCTTCGACCCCGGTGGCGACGGGCAGGGCCGCACCGCGCGCATCGCCATCGTGGCCCGCCCCACTGCGTCCGGCGGCGGCGTGAAAATCGTGCGCTTCAACATCAACATATACGGCCCGCTCGACAAAACCATCCGCTTCGGCCTGGACGACCGGATCAACTTCAGCTGGTAGCGCCCCGCCCGCCCCCTGCCGGAATCTTTCCTCGTTCCCGTTCCCGTTCCTCTTTCTCTTCCTCTTTATCTTTATCTTTATCTTTATCTTTATCTTTCGTCAGGTGTGATCAGGGATAAATATAAAATAAAGATAAAGAGGAAAGACAAAGAGAAGGGAAACGAGAGAAAACGAGAATGAGTAAGAGAACGGGATTACCCCGCCCGCCCGGAAAATCTTGGGGATTGCCTCGCCCGCGCCATCCGCCATCATCCGCCCCCAAAACTCATGCACCACCGCATCCTCCCGCTCCTGGCCGCCCTCGCGCTCACCGGGTGCATCCACGTGAAAATGGATCCCATCGAGGTCAACGCCAACATAAACGTCAACGTGCGCCTCGAAAAAGCCCTCGACGAATTCTTCAGCGACCTCGACGCCAAATCCGCGACCATCGCCGAACCCGCCGCCGCGACCGTCAACTGATCCGCCTCACCGCCACGCGCCACCTCCGACCAAGCCGCCGCCAGCCAAGCCACCTTCACCAAGCCGCCGCCTTCAACCAAACCATCCTTCAACCCGCTCCATCCATGAAAAAAAACATGCACTTCCCCCTCCTTGCCCCCCGCCTCGCCGCCACCGCGTTTGTTTTCCTTCTCGCCGCCGTGTTTGCGGCCCCGGCCGCCCGCGCCCAGAACCTCGGCGAAATCAAGGCGAAAATGGCAAAACGCCTGCCGCAGGTGGACAAACTCAAGGAACAGGGCGCGCTCGGCGAAAACAACCGCGGCCTGCTCGAAGTCCGCGAAAGCAAAGACAACGCCGCCGCCCTCGCCGCCGAGGAAAACGCCGACCGGCGGACCGTGTATGCCGCCATCGCGCAACAGCAAAAAACCACCGCCGATGAAGTCGGCAAAGCCCGCGCCCGCCAGATCGCCCAGGCCAGCAAACCCGGCGTCTGGGTTCAGGACGAAAAAGGCAATTGGAGGAAAAAATAACGCGCCCGCCCGCCACCCGCCAGCCACCCTGGGAAATCGTTCTCGTTCCTCTTTCTTCTTTCCTCTTTTTCTTTCTCTTTCGTCAGGTGCGAGCAGGGAGATAAAGATTAAAGAGAAAGATAAAGAGGAAAGAGAAAGAGAAGAAAAACGAGAGAGAACGAGAACGAGAACGGGAACGGTTTTCTGAGGTGGCAAATCTTGCGCCCCCCGCGCCCCTCCCGCCATCCCTTCGCCGCCGCCCTTTCCAAATGCCCTCCCCGCGAAATCCCATTCCCGGCCGCGTGGCCGATGCGTTCCGGCGCTTCCCGCCGTTCTCGATGCTGCCGGAGACCGTCACCGCCGGCCTCGCCGAGCACGCCAGCATCTGGGTCGTGCCGATGGGCGATTTCATCTGGAAACAAGGCGCGCATCCCGGCGGCGAAGTCATGTTCCTCGCCCAAGGCCGCGTCGAATACACCTGGGAAAACGACGGCCGCACCGAACGCGTTGACGTGCGCGACGTCGGTGACGTGCTCGGCCTCTCCGCCCTCGTGCGCGGCGAACCCTTCCGCGTCACCGCCCAGGCCGTCGAGGACTGCATGCTCTACGGCCTCCCCTGGCCCCTCTTCAAAGACGAGCTCGACCGGCACGACGAGGCGCGCAACTACGTGCGCCGCCACCTCTTCTGGGCCGTGCGCGTCGGCTCCCAGATCGAATACTCCGAACCCACCGAATCCCGCGTCGCCGGCCGCGCGAAAAACATCCTCCAGGCCCACCTCGACGGCGCGCAACTCGTCCAGCCCCGCCCCCTCGAACGCCTCCTCACCTGCCAGCCCGGCGACACCATCGCCGAAGCCGCCGCCCTCATGTCGGCCAAACGCGTCCCCTCCATCCTCGTCGTCGATGCCGCCCGCCGCCCCCTCGGCATCGTCTCGGGCAACAGCCTCGTAAAAAACGTCATCGTCGATGCCATGCCGAAAGACACCCCCGTCTCGCGCATCATGGCCAGCCCCGTCTGCACCATCTCGCCGCGCACCAGCGCCATGGCCGCCTCCCTGCTCATGCTGCGCGAACGCATCGGCCAGGTCTGCGTCACCGAGGACGGCACCCCCGGCACCCCCGCGCTCGACGTCTGCACCCACAAGGACCTCCTCGCCCAAAGCAGCCACCACCCCACCGGCCTGCTCTACGAAATCCGCGTCGCCAAATCCCCCGCGCGCTTCCGCGAACTCTGCGACGAAACCGAGCAAATCGTGCGCGAATACCTCGGCGCCGGCGCCTCCGCCATCTACGTCGGCCAGATCTGCGCCGAACTCTACGACGAACTCACCGCCCGCCTCATCGACCTCTCCATCGACGAACTCGCCGCCGAAGGCGCCGCCCTCCCCCGCGCCACCGCCTGGGCCTGGATGTCCGTCGGCAGCGACGGCCGCCGCGAGCAACTCCTCCGCACCGACATGGACAACGGCCTCGTCTTCGCGCCCTCCGGCACGCCCGCCGGCGACGAAGCCGCGCGCCAAGTCTTCCTCAAGCTCGCCGCCAAAGTCATCGACAAACTCGTCGCCGCCGGCTTCGCGCGCTGCCAGGGCGGCGTCATGGCCCTCAACCCCCGCTGGTGCCGCACCACCGCCGAATGGACCGCCGAAATCGAGTCCTTCGACGCCGGCATCGACGGCGCCGCGCTCCTGCGCGCCACCGTGCTCTACGACCTGCGCTTCGTCGCCGGCGAACGCGCCCTGTGCGACCTCCTCCGCGAACGCATCTACGCCACCGCCTCCGCGAACCAGCCCCTCCAGCACCGCCTCGCCGGACTCATCGTGGACAACACCCCACCGCTGAACTTCATCGGCCGCTTCGTCATTGAAAAACTCGGCGGCGGCGGCGGCGAGTTCGACCTGAAAAACCGCGGCATGGCCCCGCTCCGCGACGCCGCGCGCCTCTTCTCGCTGCGCCACAAACTCAGCCGCCGCTACTCGACCGGCGGCCGCTGGGACGAACTCCGCCGCGCCGTCCCCCGCTGCGGCGAACTGGCCGCGCTCGCCCGCGACGCCTACGACCAGCTCCTGCGCCTGCGCACCCTCAACGGCCTGCGCCGCGGCGACTCCGGCCGCCACCTCGACCCCGAAAGCCTCACCAAACTCGAACGCGCCCAGCTCGCCAACGTCTTCGACGTCGTCCGCACCGTCCAGCAAGCCGTGCGCATGGAGTTCGCCACCGACACCACGCGCATCGGATAAGAAAAAATCCCAAACCCCAAAAAAATCCCCAAAAAACCAATAAACAAATCCATTCCGCCGCCGGCGCGGCGGCGTGTCGCGCCGCGGGTTTCCAAACCTGCTTTCAGGCCGAAGGCCCGCAAGAGACCCGTAACCGAAATGGCATTTTCAACCTGCCCCTGATTTTGACCCCAGTGTTCAGGCATCCTTCAAACATCGCAAAATCGGAGCAATTCCAGAGAGGAGCCATCCGACTGATGACGATTGACTATGCACTGGTTTTGACCTTTTGAAAAATTTCATTTTTGAACAGAAGGAAACAAAGGCAACGAAGGTAAAAACAAAGAGGATCCTGAATGAGACTTTGTTTGTTTCACTGATGTGACGCGGAAGCGTCCGTTCTCTTTCTCTTTCCTCTTGATCTTTCCTCTTTCCTCAAGAGGGGAAAAAGAGATGGGAGAGATGGGAGAGAAAGAAGAAAGAGAAAGAGGAAAGAGGAAAGAAGGTTCGTCGTTTATGTAGAGAGCCCAGATCGGAAGAGCAC
>JAITDF010000746.1 GCA_031282705.1 Opitutaceae bacterium
CCGAATCCGCCGCCGGTCAGGCGCGCGCCGTGGACGTGCGGCGTTTCCACGAGCGCGTCCACGAGCGTGTCGAGCGTGCCGGTGCTGTTCTCAAACTGGTGTTGCGAGCTGCGGTGCGAGGCGACGAGGAGCCGGCCGGCCACGGGCAGGTCGCCGCGCTCCAGCGCCGCGGTCACCCGCGCCACGCGGTCGATTTCCTCCAGCACGTGGCGGGCGCGTTTATAGGCGGTGGCGGAGAGTTTTTCGCGGCCGGCTTCGAGCGCGGACAGGCTGGTGTCGGCCAGCAGGGGCACGCCGAGCGCCTTCGCGGCCTCCATGCACTCGCGGTTGCGCGCGGCGTAGAGCCCGTCCACGAGCGCGTGCTTGGTGTGCGTGTTGAAGATCCAGAAATGCGCGCCCGCCGGCATGGGCACGGTGGCGAAGCGCGGGCCGCGGCAGTCGATGAACACGAGGTGGTCCTTTTTCCCGAAGCCCGAGACGCCCTGGTCGAGGATGCCGCAGGGCATGCCGACGAAGTGGTTTTCCGCGTGCCTGCCGATTTTCACCACGGTCTCGCGTCCGGTCGTTTCGGCCTGCCCGGTGATGCCGAGAAACGCCAGGGCGGACGAGAGCTCGATGGCGGCGCTGCTGCTCATGCCCGCGCCGGGCGGCAGGTCGGACAGGTCGCAGAAATCAAATCCCCCCGGCGCGCGCAGGCCGAACGCCGGCATGGCCGCGATGACGCCGAGCGGGTAGTTCACCCAGTTCGCGTCGCCGCCCTGCCTGGCCGGCGCGGCGGCGGGAAACTCAAGCAGGGTGTCGCTGAATTTGCTGTAGAAGCGCCGCCGTCCGTCGTCGCGTTTTGCGATGGCCGCCCACACGCCGCGGTCGATCGCCGCGCCGAGCACGGTGCCGCCGTTGTAATCGGTGTGGTTGCCGATGAATTCGATGCGGCCCGGCGCGCGCGTGACAAACTCGGGCTCGCGGCCAAAGACGGAGCGGAACAGGGAGGTGACTTGGGTTTTCATAAACGGGAAAATGCAAACCCTCGCCTGCCGCGCCCGCGAAGGCGAGCGAGTTTTGCGGAGGGCGGAAACGGGAATAATTTCGCAAAGGGCGGTTTTCCGACTTGCAACCTCGCGGCCAAATGCCGGTCTAGGCGGCGCATGAGACGCCGCTTTGCCCTGCTGCTCTCCGCCGCGCTTGCGGCGATCCTTTGCCCGCCGCCGCCCGATGCGGCGGCGGACGGACCGTCCGCGCCCGCCGCCGGCGGCGCATCCGGCACGGCTCCGCCGGAACCGGCGCCGCGCCCGCTCACCCAGGCTGATTTCGACGCGCTCTACGAACTCGGCAGCCAGCTTTTCGAGGACTACGCGCCCGACCAGATCAAGGAACACTACCAGTTTCTCACCAAGGACGAGTGGCACGCCTTCACCGCCGGGCTGCAACGCTCCCTCGCCACCGGCTCGCTGGAGGAGCTCGCCGCGCTCGAATCCGAGGCCGGCCGCACGCTCGCGGGCCTGCGCCTCATGCCCGAGTTTTCCGACTATGCCGACTGGCTGGCCAAACGGCTCGACCTGATCGAAAGCGCGCGCCACGCGCTCAGCCAGCCGCCGTCGCGTCCGCGTCCGCCGCCCCTGCTCGTCCGCCCGCACGCCGCGCCCCTCCCGCCGGCAAAAACGCCCGCGCCCGCAGCCGCGCATGCGCCTGCGCCGGCGCATGCCGCGCCCGCGCTTGCGGAGGGCGGAGGGCCGCCGCCGCCCCTGCCGTTCACCATCAGGCCGCATCCACTGCATCCGCTGCCTCCGACGCATCCACTGCCTCCGCTGCATCCGCTGCCTCCGCCGCACCCGCTGCATCCGGCACTATCGCCGCATCCGCTGCATCCGACGCTGGCGGCGCATCCGCTGCATCCGCCCGTGCCCTATTACGATATCTGGCTCACCCGGCTCCGCGACCGGCCCGCGCCGCACAACTCCGTGCAGCTCATCCCGCTGCTCAAGGTCATTTTCAACGCCGAAAGAATCCCCGCCGAACTCGTCTGGCTCGCCGAGGTCGAGTCGTCCTTCAACACCGATGCGCTCAGCCCGGCCGGCGCGCGCGGACTTTTTCAACTCATGCCCGCCACGGCCAAGGCACTCGGCCTGCGCACCTGGCCGTTCGACGAGCGCACCCAGCCCGGCAAAAGCGCCCGCGCCGCCGCGCAACTACTCCGCCGCCTGCACGCCCGCTTCGATTCCTGGCCGCTCGCGCTCGCGGCCTACAACGCCGGCGAGGGCCGCGTCGCCGCCGCGTTGAAAAAGACACCCGGTGCGTCCGTCTTCGCCGACATCGCCGAAAAGCTCCCGGCGGAGACGCGCCTCTACGTGCCGAAGGTTCTCGCCACCATCACCGTCCGCGAAAACGTCCCGCTCTCCCGCTTCGCATCCGCGGCCCTGCCCGCGGGCCCGGGCACCGGCCATCCGCTGATGCTGGCGTCGTTTTTCCCGTAAACACCGCCGGGAAACCATCGTCCCCGCTCCCCTCATCGTTCCCATTCTCCTCATCATTCTCTTACTCGCTGATGTTACGCAGTCGGCAGATTTTGGCAGGGCGGTCTCGCCGAGACCGCCGCGAGCACCAC
>JAITDF010000750.1 GCA_031282705.1 Opitutaceae bacterium
GAGGCCGCCGCCGGCGCGGTGGCGGCCTATTATAAATACAAACTCGAAACCACTCCCTCCAAAGATGAGCAACTTCAACGCGAATGCGAAGAACTCGAGGACGAAATCCACATGCTTGAGGCTCGCGGCACTGACGCTGACATGCGGCGCGCTGCTGTGCTGCGGGTGCGTCTCTATCGGCGGCACGGCATCCTTGCGGATTTACCAGCCGCAGACGCTCCGGCTCCAAGCCGGGACGGAAGTGGCGACGCGTGACGGCCAGTATCAGGCGCAGACTGATGAAGTCTGGTATTCCGCCGCGCTGTATGAGGCGCGGGCGCGCGAGGCCGAGGCGCTGGCGGCGGCGCTGCAACAACTCAGGCAGCAGAAATAATCCAGCCAATAAACAGCAGGGAGGACGAACGGAAAAGTCGGAATTCTCATTAAATTCAGAAGCGGGTTCGACTCCCGCCCCTGCTCCCATTTCCCAGCCATGAATAATATCAAAACCAATATAAAACCCGGTCAGGTTTATAAATGCCGCAACGGCGCCACCGCCAAGGTGCTGAGCGCCGGCGAGCCGGGCGTGCGCCCGATTCGCGCGGAGATTGCCGAAGAGGGGATGTCGGTGCCGTATGCGCGATGGTATCGCATCGACGGCCGCGAGTTCGCCGACGGCGGCGAAAGCCCCTACGACCTCATCGCGCTCTACGCGGAATGATTTTTTGAAACATGGCCCTGCTCGCACTCTCCGGCAACGGCGTGACCTTTGAATTCTCGATCGGCACCGCCGCCTACGAGACCATCTCCCGCTCAACTTCGTGGGAATGGCCCTCGCTCGCCCGCGTCGGTGCGTATCCCGCGCATCAATACACCGGCCCGGCCGCCGAGACCATCACGCTCCCCGGCGTGATTTTCCCCGTGCACCGCCCCGCCTTCGCCGCCGACAATAAACAAGTGGCCTATGCAAACGCCGCGGGCGCAAACCAGCTCGACACCCTCCGCGCCATTGCCGCGAAAGGCGAGCCGTTGACCCTCGCCAACAACAAAAAGGAGCTCGGTCGCTGGGTCATCACCGGCATCACCGAGGAACAAAGCAGCATCATGTCCGACGGCACCCCGCGCAAACAGACCTTCACCATCAACCTTACCCGCTATGACTGAGCCCGCCACCCACACCACCACCGACGGCGACATGCTCGACGAAATCTGCCGGCTTTACTACGGGCGCACCGCCGGCGTCACGGAAATCGTCCTCGCGGCCAACCCGCACATTCTCGCGCTCCCCCTGCGCCTCCCCGCCGGCGTCCACATCCCCCTCCCGCAAGTCTCCCCGCCCCCCCTCCGCCCCCGCCGCCTCTGGGATTAAATCCGCGCGCGCCGCGCCGCCCGCCATGACTCCCGCATACACCATTATTTCGCCCGACGGACAGGACATCACCGACCGCTTCCGCGACCGCCTCATCTCGCTTTCCCTCACCGACGAAGCCGGCGAAAAATCCGACACCCTCCGCATCACCATCGAGGACGTCCGCCGCGAGCTTGCATTTCCCGAGCCAAACACCCGGCTCGAAGTCCACCTTGGCTACGCCGGCGCCCTCCGCGACATGGGCGTATATACAATTGACGAGGTGAAATATTCCGGCCCGCCCGACAAAATCGAAGTCGGCGGCAAGTCCGCCTCCTACTCCACCGCCGACGCCGTCGCCGACAAATACCCCCCCATGCAAGACCGCCGCACCCGCTCATGGCAGGAGGGCACCACCATCGACGCGATGGTCAGGAAAATGGCGGAGGAAACCGGCCTGAAAAGTTATGTCAGCCCCCGTGCCGCCCCCGTCGTGCTCCCCCACACCGACCAAAGCGCGGAGAGCAACATCAGCCTCCTGCAACGCCTCGCCAGACGATACAATTCCTGGGCCAAGGTCAGCTATGGCGCCATCCGCTTCGTCGATTTTCGCGACATATCTCCCGACCGCAACCCCGGCAAGGCCGTGGGCGTGACCCTCGACCGCGCGCAAGTCACCACCTACGCCTACACAAACAAAGAACGCAACACCTTCAACGCCGTCCGCGCCAAGTGGCACGACACCGCCGCCGCGATGCAAAAAATCGTCACCGTGCCCGCCGCCGGCGCCTCCCCCGTCCTCGAACTCGACACGCTTTTCCCCGACGAAGAAACGGCGAAAAAAGCCGCCGAGTCCCAATTCAAGGAAGCCTCCCGCGCCGGCAAGTCCCTCAGCCTCACCCTCCCCGCCCCGTCCGGCCTCGCCGTCTTCGCCGACGCCACCCTCAACCTCACCGGCTTCGGCCCACCGCTCGACGGCCCTTGGACAATGAAAACCGTGACATGGAGCCTCTCCCGCTCCGGCCTCACCTGCTCCGTCCAATGCGAATCCGACGCCAAATAATCAACCGTCCTTTTATATGAAAAAGAAACCACGGCATTCAACCAATATGGCCATGAACATTGAGTTCATCACCATCTCCGACCTGAAGCCGCTTGAAAAAAACGCGCGCACGCACACACCGGAGCAAATAGACAAAGTTGCAAAATCCATCAAACAATTCGGCTTCCGAAACCCCGTTCTCATCACCGATTCTTTTGGAATCGTCGCCGGCAATTGCCGCGTCGAGGCCGCTAAAAAACTCGGCATTGAAAAAATCCCATGCCTGAGGCTCGCCGGCATGACGCCGGAGCATGTCCGTGCCTACGCGCTCGCCGATAACAAGCTCGCGCTCGAAGCCGGCTGGGACATCGAAATCCTAAAACAGGAACTCGAATTCCTCCAGGGGCTCACCGACTTTGACTTTGACTGCACCGGCTTCACCCAAAACGAAATAAATGACCTTATCCTTCCGCCGAATGACGCCGGCAGGGAGTTCGCAGACAACGGCGAGTTCGATTACGTCAACGAGGACAAAAGTGCATATAGGAAAATCGTCGTCAATTTCCAAACCGAGGCAGATGTCATCGAGTTTGCCCGTCGACTCGAAATCCCCGTCACGGAGCGCACCCACGTGACATGGTTCCCGCATATCAAGAGGGAAAAATCGCCCGAAATTTATGAATAGGCCCGATTCTCTGCCTTCCGCATTTCCACCGAGTCGCATCCCGATTTTCATCCCGTCCAAGGGCAGGCATGATTGCGGCACGACATGGCACGCGCTCGACCGCATGGGCGTCACCCGTTACCGAGTCATTGTCGAGCCGCAGGAATACGACCTATACACAAAGCATCTCCCGCGCTCAAAACTCCTGAAACTCGACATGGATTTCAAACGCAAGTATGATACTTGCGACGGAATTCCTTACGACGAAAACCCGCGCGTCGGCAGCGGGGCCGCCCGCAGCTTCGGCTGGGATACCGCCCGTCGCGAGGGCGCGCCCTGGCACTGGATTGTTGACGACAACATACAGGAGTTTTATGTTTATAACAATAATAAAAAATACCACGCCCGTTATGATACATTCGCGGCCATAGAACGCTTTGCTGGAAAATACGAGAATGTCGTGATGGCCGGGATGCAATATGAAGGCTTCACAGCGCAAATTGCGAAACAGCCTCCTATTATTATAAACACCCGTATTTTTTCATGCAATCTCATCAGGACGGACGCCCCTTTCAAATGGCGCGGCAGATACAACGAGGATGTCATTCTCTCTCTGGACATGCTGGAGGCCGGCTGGTGCACAATACTTTTCAGGACCTATCTTTGCGACAAAATGGCCACGCAAAAAATGAAGGGGGGAAACACCGACGAGCTTTACCGGCAAGGCACAGAGGCCAAAAGCCGCCTGCTCAAATCCGTTTACCCGGGCAAAGTGGAATTGGTCATGCGCTACGGACGCCACCATCACCGCGTTGATTTTTCGCGCTACACACAGCGCCTCATTCGGAGGCCGGAGTATCGCGACCCATCGCGCGCAACTCCGCGAGGTTGATGCCGCGCCGCTTTGCCTCCGCCACTCCGCCCGGTGGTTCCCCCACCCCGAGGCCGTCACCGACGACGATGGGCACTTTCAACCCCGTCGCTTTTTTTGTTGCGCGCGCCCGGAAAAAGCATGTGCTGGAACCCGGCCACGAGCCAACGACCAGCGGCGATTCCGGTATTCTTTCGCCGCCGCGCCGCGCGGCGCGAACCGGCAGATAAGGAATCAAAAAAAGATTTGGCGGGAAGACGCGAAAACCGCGCCTTCCCGCCTCTTTTCCCCCGAAAAAACACGTTTTTCTTTTTTTGCGCGAAAAAAAATGCGGAAAATTCCGTTCATTACGAACGAGTTGCGGAAATCGGAGAATTTTTTTTGAAAAAATACTTGCAGGGAAATCAAAAAAATTCGATGCTCGCTCCCGTGCTCGCAATTCCGCGGGCACCCCGGTTGCAGCCGGGTGAACCAGAACCGACAGCCAAACAAAAACAAAACAATGTTCACCGCCAAAGTGGAAAAAATTCTCCGGGAGAGCGAAAGGGCTCTCCTGGTCCTCGTCGAGGTCGCCCGCCCGGACGGGGAACCCGCCGACGAAAGTGTCTGGCTCCCGAAAAGCCAGATTAACGTGGTCGATGACCACACGGTCGAAATGCCCGCCTGGCTGGCGGCCGCCAAGGAGCGGGACATGGAGTTCCGCCCCCTCTGGTGACCAACCTCAACCCTCAACCCTCAACCCTCAACTTAAACTTAAACCTAAACTCAAACGCCCATGAGCAACAACACCACCACCCCCGCCATTCCCCAATACGTGGGAAATGCCTTCAGCCTCCAGATGCTGAAGGCATTCCCCGCCACCGTCGAGGTGGCCGAAATCGACACCCTCCCTCAAGGGTTGGTGTCGGCCATCGGCCACGCCGACACCGCCGCGGTTCTGGGGCTCCCCCAAAACCGCATCAACGTCACCCTCGCCAAGGGTGACACCTTCTACGTCGCCCAACTCCAGGGCGGCCGTCTGCCGGAGGGCTCGACCCACCTGCCGGAAGGGTTTTCCTTCCGCTTCCTGCGGGTCGAAATCCGCTAACACCCACCATGAACACCACCATGAACACCGCCCAACACATCAACGGCACGCCCGGCCTCGCCGGGTTCACCTTCACCGGAACTGGCCCTGCGGGGGAGTTCCCCGTGGCCAAGGAGCACACGTTCGTGGTGCTCCTCCCCTCGCGCCACACGTTCTGCACGATGCCGAACGTGTCTTTCTCCCCGGACGCCATGTCCGTCCGTGACCACGGGGACGGAAACGTCCATTTCATCTGGCACTCCCCATTGGGGAGTGCCGGTTACCGGCTCCCTCACGGGAGCCTCTGGGGGATTGTTCCCCCCGGCACGGCCCCCCCCCCCCCCCCCCCCCCCCCCCCCGGGGGCCCCCCGCGGCCCCGCGGGCACGGGGGGGGCCCCCCCCAACCCCCCCAA
>JAITDF010000044.1 GCA_031282705.1 Opitutaceae bacterium
ATCGCGTGGTGGTGGAAAAAACGCCGCCGGCCGGGGCCGCGACGCCGGTCCGGCGGGTGTGGGATTCGGGGCGCGTGGAATCCTCCCGCTCCGTTGCGATTCGCCATGAGGGCGGGCCGCTGGAGGGCAACTCCGATTACGAATGGAGCGTCACGGTTTGGGACAACCACGGCGGCGGCGCCACGAAGCGCGCCCGGTTTTCCACCGCGCTGCCGGAGCAAGACCAATGGCGGGCAAAATGGATCGGCGGCGGCGGCGACGGGGCCGGCCTGTTGCTGCGCCGCGAATTTTCGCTCTTTCGTCAGGTGTGGGCCGGGGGAAAGAGGAAAGAGAACGATGGACAATGGACGAAGAACGATAAACGAAAACAGACGTTTCCGCGTAGCTTCAGCTGCGTAACAATCAGCTTGTCGCTTCTTCTACTTCAACCGGCACTCCACCACGACGGGGCGGTGGTCGGAGAGGAAGGAGCGCACCACGCGGCAGCTCGTGGCGGCGCAGCCGGGAGGCAGAAACACGAAGTCGAGCCGCCGCCGCGGCAGCAGCGAGGGGTAGGTGCAGCCCGCGCGCGGGTAGAGCATGTAGCGGCCGTGTTGCGAGAAATACTGGAAGAGGGAGGCGGTGGCGTCGGTTTTGTGCGAGGGGTTGTTCAGGTCGCCGCACACGATGGGGGGCACGCGCCAGTCGGCGTGCCGCTCGCTGTGTTTGCGGTCGAGGTAGTCCATCACCATGCCGACCTGCTTGAGCCGGCGGGCGCGCGAGCTGTGGTGCAGGTGCATGTTCACAAAGGGCACGCGGCTGCCTTGCACGTCGATTTCCGCGTAGAGGAAGCCTTTTTCGCCGATGGCTTTTTTTCCGAAGACGATGTTCTCGGAATCCGCGATGGGGTGGCGGGACAGGATGGCGTTGCCGTAGTTGAAGCGGAGCAGTCCGTTGCGGCGGTTGTTCACGCCGAACACCGCGTGGGGGAAATGCGCGCAGCGGCGGAGAAATTCGAGCTGGTCGAAATTGCCCGCCCACGAGGAGTCCTCGTCGATTTCCTGAATCGCCACCACATCGGGTTCCAGGCTGTGCAGCAGGCGGGCGATTTTCAGGATCTGGGCGCGCATGCCGCGTCGCGAGCCGAGCCCTTGGAGCGGTTTCAAGCCGCGTCCGTGTGCGATGTTGTAAGTGATAATCCGCAGCGCTTGAGGCATGTCCTGTGTCCTGGTGGAAATTCCCGGTGGAAACCGAGGGCTGAAACATCGCCGGAAACGCGGCGCCATGCAACGGAAAACGGCAGGCGGCGGTAGGGAGAACGAGGCGGACGGACGCCGCGGCACGGTGACGGCGGCACGAAGACGGCGGCGCGGAGACGCGCGCGCCGACAGGCACCCGGCAGGCGCGGAGGCGGGGGGGAAGACCGCGGCGACAGCCGGCGGCGGCGGCGGCACCGCCCGCCGGGTCATGCGGCGGCGGCGGGCGGCGGTTGCGGGTGGCGGAGCGCCCAGAGTTGTTTCGCGTCGCGGATGAGCGTCGCGAGCACGTCGGGCGTGACGGCCTGCTTCGGGTCGTCGCCGATGCCCTTGCTCGGGGCGATGTGCGCCTCGATGCAAAGCCCGTCCGCGCCATAGGCCACGGCGGCGAGGGCGCAGGCGGGCACGTAGGCGGCCTTGCCCACGGAGTGCGAGGGATCGACCACGACGGGGGCCCAGGTCTTTTCCTTGAGCAGGGGCGTGATGGATTCGTCGGGGTGGTTGCGGTAGCCGTCGAGCGCCGGGGCGGTGCCGCGCGGGCAGAGGAGGATGTTGGGGTTGCCGAAGGCGGCGATGTATTCGGCGGCGGAGATGAATTCGTTGAGCGGGCCCATGTTCAGGCCGCGTTTGAGGAGCACCACGGTGTCGCGCCCGGCCACGGCGCGGCCGATGGCGCGGAGGAGCGAGTAGTTCAGGGCGTTGCGCGCGCCGACCTGGAGCATGTGCACGCCGGCGTCGAGCGCGAGGCGGAGCTGGTGCTCGTCCATCACCTCGGCGTCCACCGGCAGCCCGGTGCGGCGGTGCGCCTCCATGAGGATGCCGAGGGATTTGTCGTCGCCCTGGAACGAATACGGGTTGGTGCGCGGTTTCCACACGCCGCCGCGCAGGGCGTGCGCGCCGGCCTCCTTCACCGCCTGCGCGGTTTCGTGGAAGAGATTCGGGTTTTTCGGGTCGATGGTGCAATGGCCCGCGATGACGAGCAGTTCCTCGCCCGCGCGCGCGCCGCCGACCTTGATGCGGTGCGACGCGAGGTCCGAGCGCCGGTCCATGAGTTTGTGCGGCGACTGGATTTGATCGACGCGCTCGATGTAGCCGAGCCCCTCCAGGCGGTTGAGCATGAGCTCGTCGCGCTCGTCGCCCACGATGGCATAAATGCTGCGGACCGCGCCGATGATGGGCTGGATGTGGCAGCCGAAGGCGCCGACGATTTGCGTGACCTCGGCGAGTTGCGCGGGCGTGAGACGGCTGGCTTTGGGAAGGATCATGGCAGAAGCATTTTGGAAAAAGTCCGCCACTTTAACCCGGACAAACCCCCGGCGTCCAGCCCGACCTCGCGTCTTTATTCGGAAAGCCCTATAGACATGTTGCCCCGGGGCAACGCAGCCGGCGGGTGCATGAAAGAAATGAAGCTGAAGATGCAACCGCTCAGGGTGCTTGGAAAACGAGGCATCAAGCGGCTCGAAACTCACCTGAGACAGAGAAGAAGGAGACAGGAGGGCGGAATGCATGGGTTAAAAATAAAAGCGGGTGTCACGCAAACTCCGGGGTGCCCGCGTAACATCCGTTGCTATCAGTTACCTAAACTGGCGGCGAAGCCGCCTCCGCCTCTGCCAGAACTTCGGCGGCAAGGCCCCAGCGGAGGTTGCGCAAGGAATGGTGATAGGCGGCGAAACCGCCCAGTTCGGCGATGGTGACGAGGGTCGTCAGCGCGGTTGGGAAAACGTCGGCGCGACCGGGCGGCATCGCGGGAATGCGGCGGCGCTCCGCGAGGGTTTTGGAAGCCAGCTCATGCAACAATTCGCGGAGTCTTTCGACTGGGATGCGGGGCGGGGTGTCGGACAGCGCCTTGTTTTCGAGGGCGCCGAGGATGGCGCGGGCGGTGGTGAGCGCGCCCCCGGTGCCGATGACGGCGGCAGTGTCGATGGCGGCGGCGGGATTTTTGGATTTGGGAATGCCCGGCTGCCCGCCTTGCCTGGAAGGACTTTGCACGGAAGGAGGTTCGGATTCATCGCCGGCGGTGGCGGCGATGAAAAAACCGCTCCTGGCAAAAACCGCGCGGGTGACTCCGGCCACGCGCATGAGCGCGTCGCGGGGAATGGGTGCCGCGGGGTCGGGGATGCAGCGTTCGGTGAGGCGCACGCAGCCGAGCGGGAGACTCACGGCGCGGCGGATTTCCCGGTCGGCGAACGCAAGACATTCGATGCTGCCGCCGCCGAGATCGAAGACATGAAAATCGCGCAGGCCGGAAAGCCCGGGATCGGAAAGAAGCCCGCGTCCGATCAGCGCGGCCTCCTCCAGGCCGCCGAGGAGGCGCACGGTGTGGCCGGTGGCGTCGCGGACGCGGCGTCGAAATTCGCCGCCGTTGGCGGCGTCGCGGACGGCGCTGGTCGCGACGAGCACGACAGGATGCGGCGGGAGCCCGGCGGAGTCGGTGAGGAGGTTTTGGACGGCCTCAAGGCCGCGGGTCATGCCTTCCTCGGTGAGCGAGGGTGAGGCCCGTCCGATGCCGGTGCTGATGCGGACCTCGATGGAGCGCATTTTGAGCGCGACGACCGGCGCGCCGGGCCGCTCGCGGATGGCGACGAGATTTTTGATGGAGTTGCTGCCGATGTCGATGATGGTGACGAGGGACATGGAGGGGGAGTAACGACGAGAGAAGCAGCAAGTAGCAAGATGGGAAATTTTATGAAAAGGGACAGGTTAAATACACATTGACAATCTCTGAAATTTCCCCATTTTCTTTTCCATGAGAACCGCGCGCATCAAAGTCTCTCCTGTCGAGGGCGAAGCCGTTTACCACTGCATGACCCGGACGGTGAACGGCGAGCGATTGCTGGACGACCCCGCGAAGGAAATCCTCCGCAAGCAACTCTGGCAGACTGCCGACTATTGCGGGGTGCAAATCCTCACCTACGCCATCCTCTCCAATCACTTCCACGTGCTTGTCCGCGTGCCGCCGGCCGCGCAAATCCC
>JAITDF010000138.1 GCA_031282705.1 Opitutaceae bacterium
TTTGCTTTGATTCGTTTTTCGGATCCATCCCTGTCTTGAATCACAATGCACGGAACTTGTGCATCTTATATTCACTCTTTTCTTCTTTTCCGACTCTCCCACCAGAATCGTTTGCACCCGGCGAAGGGGAGTGCGAAAGGTAATTCTTGCATGCGGGGGCCTTCGCACGCATTAACGCGTCTGCCCATGGCCTCAATCCCCTCCGTTTCCACTTGCAACAAGGACCATCCGTTTCCCGCCAGACTCTCGGAAAACCGGCTGCTCAGCAGGCCGGGCGCGGGCAAGGAGACGCGGCATCTGGTCGTCAGCCTCGAAGGGGGCGGCCCGGCTTACAAGGCCGGCGACTCGCTCGGCGTGTTCCCGGCCAATCCCCCCGGCGAGGTGGCGGAGATTCTCCAGTGGCTCGGCGCGGGCGGCGGGGAACCCGTCCAGCCAGCGATGCTCAGGCTGGACGCGCCCATCACGTTGCGCGAGGCGCTCGGCGCGCGGCTCTCGCTGGCCGGGCCGACGCGGAAGACCGTCGAGCTGTTGCACGCCGGGACCACCGACGCCGGCGAGCGGGCGCGGCTCGGCGCCTTGCTCGCGCCCGAGGCGCGGGAGGCGCTCCAGGCGTTTCTCGACGAGCGCGCGTATGCCGATCTGCTGGCGGAGTTCCCCGGCGCGCGCGCGGGCGTGACGCCGCGGGGGCTGACGGACTTGATGCGCCGGCTGATGCCGCGCCTCTACTCCATCGCCTCGTCGCCGCGGGCGTTTCCCAGGGAGGCGCATCTCACCGTGGCGGTCGTGCGCTACCGCTCGAACGGGCGCGACCGCGGCGGCGTGTGCTCGACGTTTCTGGCCGACCGCGCCGGTGCGGGCGCGCCGGTGCCCGTGTTCGTGTCCGGCTCGCATTTCGGCCCGCCCCCCGACCCGGCGGCGGACGCGATCATGGTGGGCCCGGGCACGGGCGTCGCGCCGTTCCGCGCCTTCGTGCAGGACCGCGCCGCCGCCGGCGCGCCTGGCCGCAACTGGCTTTTCTTCGGCGACCGGCACAGGGCCTCCGACTTTCTCTACGAGGACGAATGGGAGGCCCATCTCGCCGCCGGGCGGCTCGCGCGCCTCGACCTGGCCTGGTCGCGCGACCAGGAGCGGAAAATCTACGTGCAGGACCGCATGCGCGAAAACGCCGCCGCGCTCTGGGCCTGGATAAAAAACGGCGCGCATTTCTACGTGTGCGGCGACGCGAAGCGCATGGCGAAGGACGTGGACGCCGCCCTGCACGAAATCATCGCCCAACAAGGCGGCATGGACCCCGCCGCCGCCGCCGGCTACGTGAAGACCATGAAAAGCGAAAAACGCTACCAGCGCGACGTGTATTGATCGCCCCCCCGTTCTCCCGGAAAATCGTTCTCGTTCTCGTTCTCGTTCTCTTACTCGCTCTCGTTCTCTCTTCTCTTTATCTTTCTTCTTTCCTCTTTCTCTTTATCTTTCTTTCATCAGGCGCGGGCAGGGAAAAAGATAAAGAGAAAGAATAAAGAAGAGAGAACGAGAACGAGTAAGCGTAAGCGTAAGAAAACGAGGCCGCCGGCGCGGCCGGCTCCTCGCGGACGCCCGTTACGGACGCCCGTTGTCCATCTCCACGCGCATCTCGCGGCCGGCTATCGTCACGCGCGAGATTTTCCGCCACAACTCCATGCCCGCGCCCGGCAGGGTGTGGCGCGCCGGCATCCGCGCCATCAGCAATCGCGTCGCCCACGGGACCCGGTGCAACGGAAAGGCCCCCGCCCAAACCTCGTCCGGCGCATACATCACCAGCCCGTCGCCGCGCCTTGCAAACCCGCCCCGCGCCTGGAACAGCACCGGCACACGGCGCGCGCCGAGCGCGACACTCGCCGGCAGCCCCACGCAAAGCGCGCCGTCCGCGATGCGGAAATCGACCCCCCGCACCTCCACCCATTCGCGCCCCGCCCCGCGCGCCGGCAACGGCACCCCCGCCGGCTCCCAGGCAAACCACAGGTTGAGCTCGTCCTCGTTAAACACCACCTCGCGCGCCGTGCCCTCGAAAAGCTGCTGGCGCTTCAGCATCCAGCGCACCCCCTTCGCCCGGTCGCGCGAGCCGGCCGCATAATAAACCCGCCCCGCCTCGCGCCCGGCGGCCGCCGGCGCCGCCGCGACGATTTCCACCGGGCCGAACACCAAGCACACCGCCGCGAGCACCGCCCCCAGCGGCACGACAACCAGCGCGCACACGAGCAATTCGCATCGTGACGGAAAGGCTCTCACGCGGCGTCCCCCCATGCGGTCCCCGCAGGCGGCCCCGCAAGCCGCCCGGCCATGCCGCCGCGCCACAGGCACGGGCGCGCCGCCCGATCCGCCCGAGCCGCCCGCGCATCCTGCGGCACCAGCACCGCTCGCGGCACCCGCGCCGCTCGCGCCGCCTGCTCCGCCCGCTGGTCGCGTTTCCCGGCCCGGCGCATCATCCGCCCTGCCTCGCCCCGCCCGGTTTCGCCGCGTCCGGTTTCGCCCCGCCCGGTTTTGCCGCGCCGGAATCGCCTTTGGCCGCCGCCGCCGGTGCCATTGCCGCAGCCGCCTTTCCGCCGCCCGCGCTCTTTTCCCCCGATGCGGCCGGCGGCGCGGACTCGCCCGTCTCCCTCGCCCCGCTTTTGCGCTTGTAGTCGGTCTCGTAGAAACCGGTTCCCTTGAAAAGCAACCCCGCGCCGGTTCCGATGAGGCGTTTCACCCGGCCCTTTTTGCATTTCGGGCATCGGGTGAGCGGCTTGTCCTTCATCGACTGAAAGACCTCGAACTTGTGGCCGCATTTGGTGCAGACATAATCGTATGTTGGCATAAGAAATTTCTCTCAAAACCCCGGCGCGCCCCAAACACAATCTTTCTCTTTATCGTTTCTCGTTTCTCGTTCTCTTTCTCTTTCTGCCTTGGCTAGTGGTTCCATAAGGAAAGACAAAGACAAAGACAAAGAGAACGAGGAAAGAGAACGAGAACGAGGAAAGAGCCTTCCTCCCGCCCCGGCAAAGACAAATTCCGCCGCGCGCGGGCGCGCGGGCTTGCCTCGCGCGCAAAATTGACACCAACTGGCCCGACCCATGAGCCACGCCATGAGCCACGCGCCCGCCACACTCCGCATCCAGAAATTCCTTGCCGACGCCGGCGTGTGCTCCCGCCGTGCCGCCGAGGCGCTCATCCGCGAAGGCGCGGTCTGGGTCAACGCCGCCCCCGCCGCCCCCGGCCAGCGCGTCACCCCCGGCGCGGACAAAGTCACCGTCTCCGGCAAACCCGTGCGCGCCGCCCCCCAGCCGCGCATCACCCTGGCCATGCACAAACCCCGCGGCCTCGTCTGCTCCAACGACGACCCCCACCACCCCAAAAACATCTTCACCGTCCTGCCCCCCGAATTTGCACAGCACCGCTTCTTCTGCGCCGGCCGCCTCGACAAAGACAGCGAAGGCCTCCTCATCCTCACCACCGACGGCGACCTCGCCAACCGCCTCATGCACCCGCGCAACACCGTGGAAAAACGCTACCTCGTCACCCTCAAACAACCCTTTCCCCTCGCCAAAAAACCACTCCTCCTCCGCGGCATCGTCCTCGACGGCGAACGCCTGAAAGTCGAGCACGCCGCCCTCGTCGCCCCCGACCGCGACCACGCCTCCCGGCAAGTGGACGTCCGGATGCACCACGGCAAAAAACGCGAAATCCGCCTCCTCTTCACCACCCTCGGCTACGACGTGAAACGCCTCCGCCGCTACCAAATCGGCGCTCTCCCCCTCAAAGGCATCCCCCTGCGCGCCGTAAAACCCCTCACCTCCCGCGAAATCAAACTCCTCTTCAAAAAGAGTGAAGAGTGAACGTTGAAATAAAAGTGAGAAATAAAAGGTGAAAAACCAAACCTCCGCCAACCTCCGCACCCCGCACCCGCCCATTCGCCACTCGCCCCGCACCTTTCACCCTTCACCTTTCACTTTTTACTCTTTACCTTTCCCCCTTCACCCTTCGCTCACACCATGAATACAACAATAACCGCCGCCACTGCCACCACCGCGCCCAACGCCGTCGCACCCGCCGCCGCCGCGCCCACGACCGCCGCCGCCATCCGCATCCGCCACCTCGCCGCCGCCGCCATGCTCGCCCTGGCCGCCGCTGCGCTGCCCGCCGCCGACAACGCACCCGCCGCCCCCCCGCCATCCGCCATCCCCCCGCTGCCCGCCCCCGCC
>JAITDF010000483.1 GCA_031282705.1 Opitutaceae bacterium
CATGGCGTGCAGCTCTTCGCGTTCTTCACCGGTCAGGTTCACTTTGTAGAGGATTTCAGGCATGGTGTCATCATCCCTGCCTTACTTTTACGGCTTTTCAAGCATGACTGCATACTAGCTTTCGCAGTTGCATCCCCGCGCGGACAGCGATTTTCCCATGACTTCCTGCCAGCCGCAGTAAAATGGATGCGCCGCCGCAAGCGGCAGCGTTTCCAGCCTGCCGGTGGCGATGGAGTGGTAGAGCGTGGCGGCCAGTTCGATGGATTCGCGCGCGTCGGCCAGCGTCACGGGCGGCGGCCTGTCCTCGCGCAACGCGCGCAGCAGCGCGCCGAACTGGCCTTCGTAGCCGCCGGGGCCGGGCGCGAAACCCGCCAGCGCGTCGCGCATCGCGGCCTCGGTGGCCGGGCCGTCACTCGAAAACGTCCAGGGCTCGCGGGAAACCTCGTCATAGGGGCCGGTGTTGCTCTCGGCGGTGAGGTGGCGGAAGCAAAAGCGCAGGCGCGTGATTTCCCGCATCGAGCCGAGCGTCACGCCGATGGACGCCACCGCGCCGCCCGCCAGGCGCAGCGTGCCGGCGGCGCAGTCCTCCGTCTCGACCTGGTTGACGCGGGTCGCGGCGATGGCGAAGGCGGCGGTCGCGCGTCCGCCGATGCAAGTCAGCAGGTCGTGCGCATGGATGGCCTGGCCGAAAAGCGCGCCGCCGAGCGAGCCGCGCCAAGTGCGCCGCCACGGTGTGCCGTAGTAGGCGTCGCCGCGCCGCCACGCGGTCTCGGCGCTGGCGAAGTCCAGCGGGCCGGTGACTCCGTCCGCGACGAGCCGGCGGAGTTTTTGCACGGCCGCGCCGAAGCGGAGTTGGAAAATGGGCATGACCCAGCGCCCGCTTTTTTCCGCCGTCGCGATGATGTCGTCCACCGCGGCCGGCGAGCCGGTGAGCGGCTTTTCGCAGATGACGTTTTTGCCCGCCGCGAGGGCTTGCTTGATTTGCGCATGGTGCAGCACCGGCGGCGTGCAAAGGCTGATGATGTCAATGTCGTCCCGCGCGCAGAGCGCGCCGAGGTCGGTGGTCACGCCGGGAGCGCCGGACTGTCCGGCCAGCGCTTCGGCGCGCGCGCGGTCGGTGTCGCACAGGGCGGCAAGGCGGAAGCCGCCGAGTTTCGCAAACGCGGCGGCTTGCTGCGCGCCGATGTTGCAGCCGGCGATGGCGACGGAAATTTTTCTGGAGGCGGGCATGATGGGCGAACCGCGGGGAGCTTCGCTTGCGAAGCCGGTCACGGCGTCATGGCGGACGGCGGTTTTCTGCGGACGTAAAGTGGAAACTCGCCCGTCGCCGTCTGCTCAAGTTTCGCCGGGGCGATGATGTTGCCCATCATGTCGAGCACCTGGTCGCCCTCGCGCAGGGCGGCGGCCTCCGTGATCGGAATGGCGTCCGCCGACCAATACACATCCACGTCGCCGGTTTGCGCGTTGGCGAAGCGCGCGACGGACACGGCGCCGCCGGCGACGGCGTTTTTCTCAAATCCGCGTGGCGCGGCGTCCTCGGTGAGCGCGACCATCGCGGCGTGCGCGGCGATGCCGTGGCTGGGCAGCCCGGTGACCTCGATGAAGCCGGAGCAGCCGTCGTCGTGCGCCTTGTGCCCGGTTTCGCTGGCCGGCGCGCTGTAGGCGAAATATCGGATCACACCCATGGCCTTGTGAAACAGGGCCGTGCGCGTCATGGAGGCGGCGGCCTGCGCGGGCGACATCGAGCTTGAGGGCGGGATGCGCCAGGAGTCATACCAGCTCCGCCCGCCGCTGATGTAGGGGCCGCCCTCGGTCTGCCAGAGCGGCAGGGTCGCGCCGGCGTGGTTTTTGTGGGCGCGGTATTTTTCGAGGATCGAGAGCATGGAGACCGGATCGGGGTTGTTGCCGCCGGCGCCGAACAGGTAGTAGTGGAATGAAAGGGCGTCGAGTTTTGCGCCAGCGCCGCGCTCAAGCAGTTCCCAGGCGAGCGGCGGGGAGGGGCTGGCGAAGGCGGGGCCGATGAGGACGAAAGGTTTGCCGGTGGCGTCGAGCGCCTCGCGCGTGGCGTCCAGCAGCGTCATGATCACGTCGCCTTTTTTCACGCCGGGTTTGACTTGCAGGTAGCCGCCGTCGGGCTCGTTCCAAAGTTCCCACGCGCTGATGCAGGGCGAGAACGCGGCGAAGGCGCGGGTGACGTAGTCTTTCCACGCGCCGATGTCGGAGGGCGGGTAGGCAAAGCACCAGCGGTTTTGGATTGCGCCGGGCGTGGGGTCGCTGTCGGCGTGCCAGTCGGGCACGGTATCGAAGCTGCCGAGAAACTGGAAGCCGAGCGCCTTGCCGGACTCCAGTTCGCGGGTGGGGAAGCGCCATTTGCCGGGGGCGGTTTCGAGCGCCATCCACTTGGTGAGCATGGGCGGGTAGAGGCGCAGCCAGCGGAAGCCGGCGCGGCGTGCGATTTCGAGATTGTAGGGCGTGAGGTCCACGTGCGCGCCGAAAAACGAGTCCGGGCGCTCGGCCGGAGGCGGGAGCGCAGGGAGCACGGTGTAGAGTTGCTCGGCGGCGGGGAGCGCGTCGGCGGGCGCGCCGGCGGCGCGGGCGATGATTTTGAAAATGCCGTGGCGCGAGGCCGGCGCGGCAAACTCCACGCCGCCCGCGCCGTCGGCGTCGGTGGGCGCCTGGATGCGGGCGCCGGTGACGCGGCGGTCGAGGAAGTCCACGACCGTCAGGTCGTAGGCGGGCGTTGTCTTCGGTTTTTCATCGGCCACGACGAGGCGGAAGACCGGCTTGTCCCCGCGGGAAAACATGTTTGCCACCGGCCCGCCGGGTGGTGCCTGGATCGCGGCCGAGGGCGGGAAAAGCACGGTCTCCTTTGCGTGCCGCACCTCGGCCAGCGTGACGGCGTCCAAGTGGTAAATCCCGGGATCGTTGAACTGGAACTGCACCGAGTAGAGGCCGCCCCCGGAGGGGTTGAGCGTGAGCGGCAGGGTGTGCTTTTGCCATTTGTAATCAGAGGTCTGCCGTTGCGACTGATACCGGACATCGCTGTTTTTCCCGCCGGTGATGCCGGCGGTGAATGAGTGCGACGCGTCCGAGCGCATCCAGAACTCGAGCTGCATTTTGTGCCCGTAGCGCGCGGGGAAATACGCGCTGGTGAGCACGGCGCGGCCATTTTCCCCAACGCGAAGCGACAGGTGCCGCCGCCCGTGCGGCAGCTTTTTGCCGGTCATTGAAAGCAGCTTCGCGCCCGGCTGCGTCGGATGGGCGGCTCCGGTGTCGTGTTTCGACCACCCTCCGTCGGCGGCAAACTCGGGTATGCGGACGGTCGCCGTCCAGCCGTCGGTGCCGGCCTCAAAGGAAGGGTTGCGGATGGGGTTGACCAGGGACGGCTCGCCGCCCTCGACGGCGGGCAGCTCGGTGAGCGAGATGTCGTCAAGCCAGTAAACGCCGTCCTGGTGCAGCCAGAATGCCAGATAAATTTTCGCCTCCTCGACGAGGTCCGCCGGGAGTTGCGTGCGGAAAACATATTCGCGCCAGTCGTCGTCGAGACCTTGCTCCACATCAAAAAGCCGGCGGTCGCCGGGTGAAAACTGGCGGATTTGGATGCGGACCGGCGCGCTGTTGCTGACGCCGCGCGCCCAGAAGCGAAGCTCGACCGCGCTGCCCTTGCGCACCGGCGCCAAATAATGCAAATGGCCGGGGCGGAGCCGCAGGGAAACCTTGCCCGAGTGCGGATTTTCGGTGTCGAAGACGGGATCCTCATTTTTAAGGTTGAACTGCCCGGCCACCCGCGAGTCCCAGCCATTGGGCGGAAGCTGGCGGTCCTCGAAATCGGACTGTTTTATCATGTTCACCGGGGCGGCCGGGAGAAGGCCGGCGGGGAGCAAAAGCGCGCCGGCGAGGAGGAGGCGGGAAATCATGGGGGAGGTGATGGTGTGTTTGTTCATGATGGTGAAAAATAATCAGGGGGCGCGGTTGAATGTGACGCGGGGATGCGCGTGGATGCGTGGGAATGCGCGAAAAAATCTCTCTGTCGGGCAGTTTGAATTATTGAACAGAAGGCAACGAAGAGAACGAAGAAGGCATTTTTTGGACAGAATAAACAGAATGGAAAAGAATGGATGAAATCAGCAATTTACTGAATGCCATTATGTTAATTTCCGTCCATTCTGTCTAAAAAACAATGATGTTTTCTTCGCACCCTTTGTTTCCTTCTGTTCAAAAATGAATTTTTCAAAGTGCCCTGTTGCATCTTGCGGTTGATCAGATCGTGTCAGGGTTGGTCGCGCAGATATTGATTGAACCAGTCGGTGACCATCCGGCCATCCGCGATCTTGCTCTCCATGTCCCTCCACGTGTGGCCCGCGCCCGCCTTGACATAAAGTCTGGCGGGCACGCCGGCCCCGGTGAGGCGTTTGATAAAAGTCTCGGATTGTTGCAGCGGAACCGTGGTGTCCCTGTCACCATGTATGATAAAAACTGGCGGGGTGCGGGCGCTCACGGAATAGATGGGCGAGATTTCCCTCCCGTATTGGCGGCTGCTCCCGGGCATGTCGGCGCGCGGGCCAAAGGCGGGATAACACCATGCCAGGGGGCCGGTTCCCATGCCGCTCACGCCCTCCGCGCCGTAATTGAGAAAATCGGTCGGCGGGTAAAAACACGCCACCGCGCGCACCGCGCTGCTTTCGCGGTCAACCGGATCGGCGGCGTCCGGATCGCCGGGGCCGCCTTGCGTGCCGATGATGAGCGAGAGGTGTCCGCCCGCGCTGCCGCCGGTGATGCCGAGCCGGCCGGGATCCACCGGCCAGCGGGCCGCGTTGTGACGGATGAACCTGACCGCGCGGTGCACGTCGCCGATGATTTCGGGCAGGACAAAGCGCGGTTGCGAGCCGTGGCGCACGGCGAAGATGGTGTATCCCTGTTTCAGATACTGCGAATACCAGTCCGGGTCCACGGGGCCGTCGTGGCATTTCCATCCGCCGCTCATCACCACGATGATGCCGGCGCCGTCGGCGTTGGCGGGGCGCAGGACGTCGAGCACGAGCGCCATGCCGTATTTGCGCCCGTAAATGATGTCGCGTTCGTGGGTGATGCCGTCGGTCGCGCCGGCGGTCGCGTCGGCGAGGCAGAGGCTGGCGGCGGTCAGCGAGAGGATGGCGAACAGTTTAAGGAAACGCGGAGTGCTCATGATGGTTGGAACGGGCGGCATGGAGTGCGCCTGAAAGGCAGTGGGAGCGATTGAGGAGAAATCCAGAGTTTCCTGCCGCCGGCAGCGGCGCGGCAATGCCCGCCCTGCTGAAACGTTCAGCAACGGCATTGTTATTTACTGATGTCACGCGGTTCCGTCGTAGCGCAGGTTGGCGGACTGTCGCTTCGCCCGGAACCAAGTCTGCTTCAAAACTCACGCCTGATTACGGGTTTGTTTCCGGGCATGGGTCTGTTTGCGGACCTTCGGCCCGGAAGCAGGTTTGGAAACCTGCGGTACATGGCGCTGCCGCGCCGACGGCCTGACGTACCGCAGACTTCCAAGTCTGCTTCAAAACTCACGCCTGGTTGCGGGTTCGTTTCCGAGGCCGGCCTGTTTGCGGGCCTCCGGCCCGGGCAGGTTTGGTTCCGAGCGGAGCGAGAAGCTTGAGAACCTGCGGTACGTCACACTCCGCGTAACATCAGTTGTCAAGATAGGGCGAATCCTCCGGGATCGGCGGGGATTGCCCGCCCTGCCTTTTGGCCGTCCGACGCAACAAAAGCATCATGCCAACCGCACCGAGCCAGAGGAGGCTTGGCGCTCCGCCACCTCCTCTGCTGCCACCACCACCTCCTCCATTGCCGCCGCTGGTGGTGACGATGAGCATGGCGGCGTTGCTGGTGACGGAACCGGCGGGGTTGCTCACGACAACTGTGTAACTTCCGGCATGGGATTGCTGGACATTGGTGATTGTGTGGCTCGCACCAGTCGCGCTGGAAATGGGTGTGTTGTTTTTCAGCCACTGATAGTTCAGATTTAAGCCGTAGGCGACGACTCCGAATGTCACGAGGCCGCCGGCGGTGACGGTTTGGCTGGCAGGTTGCGTGGTGATTGCAGGCGCGTAATCGCCAGCCGCGTCGCCGGCAATATATACGGGGATTCTTCGATCCGTGGCAGTGCCATCACCCAACTGGCCGTTATTGTTGAATCCCATGGCCCAAAGCGTGCCATCGCTTTTCAC
The DNA here is from genome assembly GCA_031282705.1 of Opitutaceae bacterium. Classification (GTDB taxonomy): domain Bacteria; phylum Verrucomicrobiota; class Verrucomicrobiia; order Opitutales; family Opitutaceae; genus Termitidicoccus. The sequence continues at coordinate 6,204 of JAITDF010000483.1, forward strand.
AAACAGGCTGTGCCGGTCTCCACCAGTTGCGGCAATAGTGTCCGTGGCTATTTGCACGGGAGTGATTCTACTTATGGTGGTGCCATCACCCAACTGGCCCTCGACGTTGGATCCCATGCCCCAAAGCGTGTCGTTGCTTTTTAAAAACAGGTTATGAGAACTTCCAGCAGCCATGGCCGTGACGCCAGCAGCTACCTGCACGGGTGTGCTTCTACTTATGGTGGTGCCATCACCCAACTGGCCAAAGTAGTTGAATCCCATGGCCCAAAGTGAGCCGTCGTTTTTCAGAAACAAACTGTGATGATCTCCGGCGGACACAGCAAAAACGCCAGTGGCTATTTGCACGGGGACGCTACGATTCGCGTCACTGCCGGAAAAGCCGTCACCCAACTGGCCGTCAAAATTCCACCCTGTGGCCCAAAGCGAGCCATCATTTTTTATAAACAGGCTGTGGGCGGCTCCGGCAGCCACAGCCACGACGTCAGTGGCTACTTGCACCGGGGTGCTTCGATTCGCGTTATCACCGGAAAAGCCATCACCCAACTGGCCATGGTAGTTCGCGCCCATGCCCCAAAGCGTGCCGTCGCTTTTTAAAAACAGGCTGTGAGCATTTCCAGCAGCCACGGCAATGATGTCGGTGGCTACTTGCACGGGTGTGTTTCGATAATCGGCAATGGTATCATCACCCAACTCGCCGTCGCCGTTGAATCCCATAGCCCAAAGCGTGCCATCATTTTTAATGAACAGGCTGTGCGAATTTCCAGCAGCCACAGCCATGACGCCAGTGGCTACTTGCACGGGGGTGCTTCGATAATAGGTGTCAGTGCCGTCACCCAATTGGCCAAAATAGTTGTTTCCCATGGCCCAAAGCGTGCCGTTATCGGTCAAATACAAGCTATGAAGCCCGCCGGCGGCTATTTTGACAACACTGGCGGCGCTTGCCTGCGACGCAACGGCTGCCGCTGCCAGAAGACAGAGGGCGGACGCGAGAGGCCGAAGGATGGAAGGTGGCGATATTCGGATGGCTATTGGGAATTTTATACGTGGGCGGGACATGGGATTTGATTTCGGTTGATGGTTTTCCGGTGAATATGAAAGCGGCGCCACCGGGCTGGCGTCCCCTGCCGTCGCACTGCACCAAAGGTGAAATGCCGCCGGCTTGTTTGAGATTTTGTCATTTGGAATTTGCCACCCGGCGCAACAAAGCCATCACGCCAACCGCGCCGAGCCAGAGAAGACTTGGCGCGCCACCGCCTCCTCTTTCACCTCCTCCGCCACCGCCGGAACCGCCGCCGGAACCGCCGCCGGAACCGCCGCCGTTGCCGTCATTGCCGCCGCTGGTGGTGACGGTGAGCGTGGCGACATCGCTGATGGTGGAGTTGACGGTGTTGCTTACGACGACACAATAACTGCCTTCGTGGGATTGCTGCACATTTGCAATCGTGTAACTGGCGTTCGTGGCATTGGAGATATTGGTGTTATTTTTTTTCCACTGATAGCTCAGGTTTGAGCCGTTGGCGACGACCCCGAATGTCACGAGACCGCCGACGGTGACGGTTTGGCTGGCAGGTTGCGTGGTGATTGCAGGTGCGTAATCTCCAGCCGCGCCGCCGGCAATATACACGGGGGTTCTGCGTGCCGTGCCAGTGCTGTCGCCCAACTGGCCGAGTGCGTTGGCGCCCATGCCCCAAAGCGAGCCGTCGCCTTTCATAAACAAGCTGTGTTCGGCTCCGGCAGTCACGGCAATGACGTTGGCGGCTATTTGCACGGGTGTGCGTCGATCTATAGTCGTGCCATCACCCAACTGCCCGGCCTCATTTAATCCCATGGCCCAAAGCGTGCCGTCGTTCTTCACAAAGAGGCTGTGCGAATATCCGGCAGCCACAGCAATAACGCCGGTGGTTATTTTTACAGGGATGGCACTACCATAGGTAGTGCCATCCCCAAACTGACCGTATCTATTATCTCCCATGACCCAAAGACTGCCATCGCTTTTTATGAACAAGCTGTGAACACGACCAGCAGCCGCGGAAATGACGCCGGTGGCTACTTGCATGGGAAAGACCCGGTTCGCGTCAGTGCCATCACCCAACTGGCCATAGCCGTTGTAGCCCATGGCCCAAAGCGTGCCATCGTTTTTCACAAACAGGCTGTGCAAACCCCCTGCGGCCGCAGCACTGACACTGATGGCTATCTGCACGGGCATGTTACGATTTGCAATATTGGGATAATCGGTATTTCCAGAAGTGCCATCACCCAACTGCCCGTATCTATTGTAGCCCATGCTCCAAAGCGAGCCGTCGTTTTTCACAAACAGACTGTGCGAATATCCGGCAGCCACGGCGGCGAGACTGGAAGCCACATGCACGGGTGTGCGTCGACTTGTAGTCGTGCCGTCACCCAACTGGCCGTCCCCATTCGCGCCCATGTCCCAAAGCGAGCCGTCGTTTTTCATAAACAGGCTGTGATAATATCCAGCAGACACGACACTGACGCCGGTGCCTATTTGCACAGGTGTGTGCCGATCCGTGGTAGTGCCATCACCCAACTGGCCGAAGTAGTTATATCCCATGCTCCAAAGCGTGCCGTCATCAGTCAAATACAGACTATGACCACCACAAGAGGTTACTTCAATAACGCTGGCCGCATTTGCTTGTGGCGTGATGATTGCCGCTGCTGGAAAACAAAGGGCGGGGAGAAAAAGACGAAAGGCGGAAAATCTCAACATCTTGGCCAATGCCGAAGGAGGAATATGTTGGTGAGGCATGGTATTTGATTTTGGTTGATGGCCAGACGGTGAATTGAGCCGGAAGATTCGCAGGCAGGGTGTGTTTTTGCAATCAGGTTATGTCCCAAGCGACCACGGTTTAATGTTCTGGAGTCGATTTACTAAAAAAAGGGCTTTTTTTCATTCTGTTCATTCTGTCTTAAAAAAATGCCTTCTTTGCTCCCTTGTCAAGCCACTCGGCTCCACTTCGTGGAGTTGCCTTCTGTTCAATTTTCAGGAGCCCCCTCATGGATGTTGATGTCTTTCTCCACCAATAGGATAAAATTAGGGACAGGTTAAAAAACCATTTGCAGTCGAGGGCAAGCAGAATGGCGGGGGTGAGCGGGGGCGGGGGAAGCGGAGTAAGCGTCCCGCTTGCCTGACGGCGGTGAAGCCGCCGCATCGTTCGCCGCCAACGCTTCGTTTGCCGTCATTTCGGGCGGCGCGCTTTGCGCGCCGGCTGGCAAGCGGGACGCTTGCCCTGCTTCGGCTTGGCCTCGTCGGCTTGGCCGAACGCGCCGGCACCGAAATCATCCTGCGCAAGCCGCGGCGTTGACCGCCGCCACCGGCGTGTCCCGTAGGGACACTATATTGGTAGCACGGCGTTTTAACGCAGTGAATCTTGCCACCGTTCAACCGCGTCCCGTCAGGGACGCAACCGGACGCCGCCGGCGCCGGCACCGATGTTGCGTCCCTACGGGACGCGGGGATTGTGGGTTGTTGTCACGGGGCTGAAGCCCCGTGCTACCCATATCATGCCCCTACGGGGCAAACCGCCACCTGCCAGCCGTAGCGCAGACTGGCAGACTGTCGCTTCGCTCGAAACCAAGTCTGCTTCAAAACTCACGCCTACGGGAATGCAATTGGGGACAGGTAAAAAACGAACCGTTAAATTCAACCACCAATTTTCACTAATAACCAGAACGCTAATAGACACTAATAAAACAAACAGAGCATTGGCGCCCATTAGCGTTCTATTTATTAGTGAAAATTGGCGGTTGATAAAAACAAACCATTGGGGAACCCATCTCGTGACGGCACGCCCCGGGCCTGCGTCATCCGCGCAGGATGCCGCGGGCCTTTTCGTCAAGGAACGAGGCGTAGGCGCGCCGGATGCCGTCGCGGAGCGGGATTTTCGCCCTCCAGCCGAGCGCGGCGAGGCGGCTGCCATCCATGAGCTTGCGCGGCGCGCCGTCCGGCTTTGACGTGTCCCACGCGATCCGGCCCTTGTAGCCGACCACGCCGGCGACGGTCTCGGTAAGCTCCTTGATGGTCACCTCCGCGCCGGTGCCGACATTGATCCAGTCGGGCGGGTTGTCGAGGCGGAGCAGGAATGCGCACGCGTCGGCAAGGTCGTCCACGTGCAGGAATTCGCGGCGCGGAGAGCCGGTGCCCCATGCGGCCACCTCGGGCAGGGCGGCCTCGCGCGCCTCGTGGAAGCGGCGTATCAGCGCGGGCAATACATGGGAGTTTTCCGGGTGGTAATTGTCGCCGGGGCCGTAAAGGTTTGCCGGCATCGCGGAGTGGAAGAGCACGCCGTGCTGCCTGCGATAATACTGGCAGAGCTTCAGCCCGGCGATCTTGGCGATGGCGTAGGCTTCGTTGGTGGGTTCGAGCGGGCCGGCGAGCAGGCAGTCCTCGGGCATCGGCTGCGGCGCGTGTTTCGGGTAGATGCACGAGCTGCCCAGAAAAAGGAGCCGCTTCACGCCGTGGCGAAAGGCGGCGTGCACGGTGTTCGCGGCGACGATGAGGTTGTCGTAGATGAAATCGGCGGGGCGGGTGTTGTTGGCGTGGATGCCGCCGACCTTCGCGGCGGCGATGATCGCGGCGTCGGGTTTTTCGGTGGCGAAAAATCCATCGACAGCGGCCTGGCCGGCGAGGTCGAGCTGCCCGCGCGTCCGGGCGAGGATGGTGACGCCGGGCTCGTTTTGGAAACGCCGCGCGAGCGCCGAGCCGACCATGCCTTTATGTCCTGCGATGAAGAGTCTCATATTAAAAATCCCGAAGCCCAAATCTTCAGATTCCAAAAAAATCCGAAAGCCCAAAGTTTCAAAGGGGCGGAGCGGGAATCCGCGCCGTGTCCGGCGGGGCGGGATTCAAAATGATGTCCTCCCCCGCCGGAATCTTTCCCCTTATCCTTATCTTTCTCCCTGCCCGCCAATCAGGCGGCATCCTGCCGCTTCCACTTTGGGGCGGCGGAAAAACAGGGATTGATAAACGGCATCAATAACCCTAAAAAGGAAAATGGAAAATAGCCTAAAATTCCATAAATGTATTATAAACAAGGAAATAATGTGGATTTTTATTTCGAAAATTACTCACCCAAAAGGTGAGTCAAATTTAAACGAAATTCTCGCATCATTTCATCAATTATGAATGACTTATGGAATTTGGCCACAAATCCCATTTTCCCATATAGGATAACTGATTGGGACGCAGCCAAAGGAATTCAAGGCTTCACGAAGGCGCGGCGGTGGCGGATTGCGTGGCACGGGCGTCCCGCCCATAAGCGCTGAGATACGAGTGCGCAATCAGGCTGGCCGTTTCGATATGATTACGAACTGATGTTACGCGGCAGCCAGTCTTTTGGCAGGCTTTTGGCAGGGCGGTCTCGCCGTGTATAGTCCCGGGTCAAGGGTAACAGTTGTCCCGCTATGAGGGTGACACTTTTTTTTGGAGTTTTTTTCAGGAGATGGGAGGGCATAAGGGATGGTAGTGGCCTTTTGGCAGGCGGGTGGAGGCGGAGGTGGAGAGGGAGCCGAGGCAGTGAGGGCCGAAACAGACGTTGAAGAGACCTTTTTGGGCGAGAG
>JAITDF010000529.1 GCA_031282705.1 Opitutaceae bacterium
GCCCGCCTTGGCCGGTGGTTCCATGAGGAGCTGATGTTACGCGGAAGCCAGTCTTTTGGCAGGCTTTTGGTAGGGCGGTGTCGCCGAGACCGCCGCGGTGGTCTCACGTGGCTCCCGGCGGTCTCGCCGAGACCGCCCTACCAAAAGCCTGCCAAAAGACTGGCTTCCGCGTAACATCAGCTCCTTATGGAACCACCGGCCAAGGCGGGCTCCATTATGAGATTCCGCCGGCGGGTGTGGTTTTTGCCGGCGGATTGCCGGGGGCTTCCGGTGCGGTCAGGCCGGGCGCGGTCAGGCCGAGTAGGTCGCCTCGAAGATGTCGCCGCTGGCGGCGGCGTTTTTTTTCACCGCGCCGTTGGCGGCGAGGTGTTCGAGTATCTTGAAGGCGAGTTCGGGCGGGCCGCCGGCTTGCGCGGCGAGGGCCTCGGCGGTGAAGGCGGCGCCGGGCGCGGCGGCGAGCGCGGCGGCGAGTTTTTGCTTCAGCGCGATCACGCCGCCCGCGGCTTTCTTGCCCGCCTCGACGCCGGGCTGGTGGTAGGCGTTGATGCCGACCAGCGAGGCGTAGAGGCCGGTGGCGCGTTCGTAGAGCGCGATGAGCAGGCCGAGCGTGCGCGGCGAGACGTCGGGCACGGTGAGGGTGATGGACGGGCGGCCTTTCTCGCCGAGCGCGTCGCGCGTGCCCAGGTAGAAGCCTTGCAGGTAGTCGCCGGTGGTGACGCCGGGCTCGACTTCGAGGGAGGCCGCGGCGGGCGCGGCGCGGTCGCGGAGCACTTCGATGAAGGTGACGAAGAAGTTGTCCACGCCTTCGCGGAGTTGCTGCACGTAGGCGTGCTGGTCGGTCGAGCCTTTGTTGCCGTAAACGGCGATGCCTTGGTTGACGATGTTGCCCTGGAGGTCGCGTTCCTTGCCGAGCGATTCCATGACGAGTTGCTGGAGGTAGCGCGAGAAGAGGAGGAGGCGGTCCTTGTAAGGAAGGATGACCATGTCTTTTGCGCCGCGGCCGCCGGTCGCGTGGTGCCACATGAGGGCGAGGAGCGCGGCGGGGTTGCGCGCGGTGTCGGGCCGGCGCGTGACGGCGTCCATCGCGGCGGCGCCGTCGAGCATGGCCTGGATGTCGATGCCTTGGAGCGCGGCGGGGAGGAGGCCGACGGCGCACAGTTCGGAGGTGCGGCCGCCCACCCAGTCCCACATGGGGAAGCGGGCCAGCCAGCCTTCGGCGGCGGCGGTCCGGTCGAGCCGGGAGCCGGCGCCGGTGACGGCGACGAAGTGTTTCGCGCAATCGAGCCCGGCGGCGCGGAAGGCGGCGGCGGTTTCGAGCTGGCCGTTGCGGGTCTCGACGGTGCCGCCGGACTTGGAGATGATGATGACAAGGGTTTCGGGGAGCCGCCCGGCGAGCGTGGCGAGGGTGTGGTCGATGCCGTCGGGGTCGGTGTTGTCGAGGAAGTGGACGGCCATTTTGTCCCCGCCGGGGCGGCCGAGCGCGTGGCTGACGAGTTGCGGGCCGAGCGCGGAGCCGCCGATGCCGACGACGAGCAGCCGGGTGAATTTCGCGCCGCCGGGGGCGGCGATGGCGCCGGAGTGGACTTGGGCCGCGAAGTCCTTGATGGCGGCGAGCGTGGCGGTGATGGCGTCGCGGAGCGCGGGCGAGGGCGCGAGGGCGGCGTTGCGCAGCCAGTAGTGGCCGACCATGCGGTTTTCGTCGGGATTGGCGATGGCGCCGTTTTCGAGCGCGGCCATGTCGGCGAAGGCGCGTTGCGCGGCGGGTTCCATTTGCGCGAGAAAATCATCCGGGAAGGGCATGCGGCTGATGTCGAGCGAGAGGCCGAGCGCGGCGTCGTGGAGGAAGTGTTTTTTGAAGCGTTGCCAGGTGGCGGTGTTGTTCATGGTGGTGTTCGTGGTGGTGAAAAGGCGCCCGGAGGGGGCGCGCGCCGGGTGTTTTGGCGGAAATGCGCGCAGGGGGCGAGGCGGATTTGGCAGGGGGAGGGCGATTTGGCGCGCGGCGGAAATTTTCCTCGTCAGGCGGGCGCGGGCCGGGCGTCATGGAAAAACGTTTTTTCCAATGGCTGTATCGCGGACAATCGGATTGGCGTTGCTGTTGCTGTGGCCGGGCGCGTCGTCCGGGCAGGAGGGCGGCGCGGCGGCGGATGTCGCGCCGCGCGCCGCCGGCGTGCCGTCGTCGGCGGCGACGGCGGCTGCGGCGACGGCGATGACAGACGCCACAGATGCCGCAGATGCGGCGGCGGCGGCAGCGGCGGCGACGACGGCGGCGGGATTCGCGCGACCGGCGAAGACATGGCTGGAGGCGCAAATCGCGCTGACACGGCGCGGCTTCTCGTGCGGGTCGATCGACGGGAAGGCCGGGCCGCAGACGCGGGCGGCGTTGCTGGCGTTTCAGGCCAACGAGGGGCTGCGCGCAAACGGCGCGCTGGACGGCGCGACGGCGGAGGCGCTGGTGTTGCGCGGGCCGGATTTTGCGCAGCGCGAGGTGACGGCGGCGGACCTGGCGCGGTTGCAACCGCTGGCGGCGACCTGGCTCGGCAAGTCGCGGCAGCGCGCGCTGGCCCACGAGAGCATTCTTGAGATGTTCGCCGAGGAGTCGCACGCGCATCCGGAGCTGGTGCGGGAGTTGAACCCCGGCATTGACTGGGCGCGCGTCGGCGAGGGCGCGTGGGTGACATTGCCGGACGTGGTGCGCGAGGCGCCGCCGCCGGGCGCGCGGGCGGCGCGGGTGCTGATTTTTATCGGGGAGCGGGTGTTGCAGGCGCTGGATGAGGACGGGCGCATCCTCGCGCATTTCCCGGCAAGCATCGCCCGGCATGTGGAGAAGCGTCCGCTGGGTTCGCTGAAGGTGACGGTGGTGGTCCCGGCCCCCGATTACACTTTCGCCCCGGACAATTTTCCCGAATCGGCGGAGGCGGGGGAACTGGGGCAAAAACTGATTCTCGCGCCGGGGCCGAACAATCCCGTGGGCGCGGTCTGGCTCGGCCTGGATCGTCCGGGCTACGGCATCCACGGCACGCCCGAGCCGGAGAAGGTGGGGCGCACGGAGTCGCACGGTTGTTTCCGGCTGGCGAACAGCGACGCCCGGCTGCTGTTCGACCTGGCCTGGGTGGGGATGCCGGTGGAGGTGCTGGAGTAGTGTGAAGAAAAAGGCGGCGCGTGGATTTTCAGGAGGATTTTTCAGGGAGTCCGGCCTTCGTCATTATTAACGATGGGACGCGGCGGCGCCCGAGCCCTTGGAAGGACGGCCTCCGTGCCGTCCGTGCCGCAGGGGTTCCGCGAAAAGGGGAGATATGGGAGATATGGGAGATATGGCGTTCTTCAGGGTGCCATGCCTCCCATGCCTCCCATAACCCTAAAAAGGAAGATGATTTTCTGGCGGAAGAGAGGCAAGAGGTGCAAAAGCAGAGGGATGCAAACGCCGGAGAGTCCGATGAACACTCACCCCCAGGGTGAGTGCAAAAACAA
>JAITDF010000616.1 GCA_031282705.1 Opitutaceae bacterium
CGCTGTGACCCGGTCCGGAGCCGCCGTCCGCGAGCCGGCAGGCAGCGGGTGCCGGCCAGCGGGCGGCAAACCGCTGCCGCCACGCGGAAGCGCCCGGCTGCGTGAGGGCCGGCGCGTTCTGCCGCCGGCCCTTGGGCATCGGCCGCCGGGTCGCCCGGCTTCCGCGACCGGGCCGTCGCGTTCTCCGGGCCGCCTGCGGCGTTCCCGGCGGCACCGCCCATTTCTCCCATATCTCCCAGCCTCACCCAGCCCTCCAGCCCCCAGCCCCTCAGCCCCTCATGCCCGCCCGATTTTTATTCATGATTCAGGCTGTTTTTTTTATGGCATGGGATTGAAACCATGCCCTTTCTTTTGACGTCACCCAGCCTTTAACTTTTCACCCAGCTTCACCTGTAATGCGGTCATCCTCGACACACCTCCACGTCCCCTCCAGACGCGCGCGCGGGATGCCCGCCGCCGCCCTCGCCTCCGCCCCCGCGCTCACGCTCGCACCCGCCCGCGCACCCGCCGCCGCCACGCTCGCCCTCGCCGCCGCCCTCGCCTTTGTGCTCGCGCTCGCCGCCGCCACCCTCCGCGCCGGCCCGGCGGTCGTGGCCGACACCGAAGGCACCGGCACCGCCACCGACACCGCCGGCGCCGACGCCGCCGTCGCCGAGGCCACCCAGCAAATGGCCGCCGGCATCCTCAACCCCCTTGAGGAAAAGAAAAAATCCGGCGAACCCTTCTTCGTCATGGAAGCCTTCACCGTCTCCGGCAAAGACGAAAGCGAAGAGCACGACCCCACCGGCATGGGCGGCCCCGACGCCGAGATGACCGAAGCACCCTTCTCCAACGAACTGCTCGCCGGCGACGTCCCCTACGAAAACGAAGTCGATGTCGCCGTGAACACCGAACTCCAGCTCGCCGCCGCCAGCACCACCAACCCCGCCGACGTCGCCACCACCATCAACCGTGCCAACCTCATCGGCTTCCCCACCCCCATCCTCCGCAACGGCTTCACCCAGACCGGCGTCCCCGAAGTCCTCAACGCCGGCCACACCGAAATCTGGCAGGGCCCCTTCACCCCCGTCACCGGCCGCGCCGCCCCCGGCGGCATCCGCAACCTCGTCACCAACCGCCCCGGCCGCGGCCAGCTCCGCCTCTACTTCTACGGCAACGACACCGGCTACACCCAGGCCCGCGCCGACTACACCTCCGAACTCATCCGCAAAAAAGTCTGGCAGCGCGTCGCCATCGACCACCGCATCAGCGAAAGCCCCGTCGAATTCGCCTACTACCGCATCACCGACATCAGCGGCGGCCTCACCTGGCGCGTCAACCGCAAGCACAGCATCATGCTCAACATCGACCACCGCCGCTACGACGCCAACACCTCCGCCGGCATCCCCCACTACCGCAACACCGTCACCAACATCACCGACCCCGCCCTCTCCAAGGAGGAAAACGACGCCCTCAACATCGAACGCAAAAAAATCATCGGCCCCTACCTCCCCCTCGCCACCTTCAACAGCTACGGCCCCGACGCCCTCACCTACAAACGCATCTCCTCCGCCTCCCTCCAATACGAAGGCTCCGCCTCCCGCCGCATCTCCCTCCGCGGAAACCTCCAGGCCTGGCACCGCGACCTCTGGCAGGACCGCTTCGCCGTCGGCCAATACGTCCTCGACACCGGCCGCTTCTACGGCACCCGCGAACCGCTCCGCATCGAACAACCCATGGACGTGTTCACCGGCACCGCCGAAATCACCTGCCGCCTCGCCCTCAAAAAATCCGACCACAAAATCACCTTCCGCGTCGAACACATCCAAACCCTCTATTCCCGCGCCGACCGCTACCTCGACAACACCGTCAAAGGCGCCGACGGCCTCACCGCCCTCACCCGCTACACCCACCGCCCCGGCCTCACCTACAACTATACCAACCCCGCCACCGGCAGACCCGCGACCACCTACGGCTCCTTCGACCCCTACAACCCCGACTACTATTTCCCCGCCTACAGCGAAGACATCTACACCGACCGCCGCACGGACCGCGACGAGACCACCTCCATCACCTCCGCCGCCCTCGGCGAACGCCTCGCCCTCTGGCGCGGCAAACTCGTCGCCACCGCCGGCATGAGATTCGACCACGTCGAACTCTCCGTGGACAGCCACCCCACCCCCGGCGCCAACCGCATCATTGCCTATTCCGAGGACACCCGCGACGAACTCACCTGGCTCGCCGGCGCCAACTACCAGATCCTCCCCCGCCGCCTCCTCCTCTTCGCCAACACCAGCACCGCCTTCGAACCCTGCACCCGCGTTGACGCCCGCACCGGCGAAATCCAAGGCAACGAAACCACCCTCGGCTACGAACTCGGCCTCCGCGGGATGCTCCTCAAACGCATCGGCGTCACCGCCCTCTTCTTCCAATACCAGAACAAAAACATCGCCCGCGGCAACCCGCTCTACAACGACCCCGAGCTCGACGCCGACAAGACCCAGCCCCAGCTCGTCGCCGCCGGCAAGGAACGCTTCACCGGCGGCACCCTCTCCGTCCGCGGCGTGCTCGGCCGCGGCTTTGAAATCAACCTCCGCGCCGCCTACACCCGCGCCATCACCCTCGCGGCCCCCGACCGCAAGGAGCAAATCGGCAAGGAAATCGCCCGCCTGCCCCCCGCCAACTTCGCCCTCTCCACCACCTACCGCGCCCCCGCCGCCGGCAAGTTCAAAGGCTGCTACGCCGTCCTCACCGTCACCGCCGTCAGCGACTACATCGCCTACTACGACGACACCAAGACCCGCGCCTACCTCGACTACCCGGCCAACTCCCTCCTCTCCCTCGGCCTCGGCCGCAGCTGGACCCTCGGCAAACCCGCCCGCGGCAAACGCCTCCCCCGCCACTCCTTTTACATCGGCGTCAGCAACCTCCTCAACCGCGACCAGCTCAACCGCTTCGCCCGCCTCGCCCAAGGCCGCCGCGCCGGCATGAGCTACAGCATTATTTACTGATGGGACGCGGCGGCCAGTTTTGGCAGGGCGGTCTCGCCGAGACCGCCGCGAGCACCACGAGGCAAACGACGGCGGCCTCGGCGAGACCGCCCTGCCAAAATCTGCCGACTGCGTAACATCAGTCAGTTATTTACTGTTGTTACGCGGAAGCGGAGACAGCGCTTGACCTTGTCAGCCCCGAAGGGATGGCAATGGCAGTGCTCAGCCCCGAAGGGGCGGCAGCCTTTCGCCGTGGGTGACGAGCGCAGCGAGGAACCCACGGAATCCATCAAGAAAAAAACGAGCCCCGAAGGGGCGGCAGCAAGGGAAGGGCGGGGAAATGCGATGAGGCGGACGGCGCGCGCTGCCGCCCCTTCGGGGCTTGGGGGTTTATCAACGTTTTCCGTGGGTTCCTCGCTGCGCTCGTCACCCACGGCTATGGGCTGCCGCCCCTTCGGGGCTGAAAACCGCCGTTGCCGCCCCTGCGTCCCAAACTGGCGGGCGGGAGGCGCGCCGGTTTGGGGCGTGGGGCGGGCGTCCCGCTTGCCCTACTTTCTTGCCCTACTTTCCAAACCGGCAGGCGGGACGCTTGGCCTGCGTCCTTTGCGGATGGGGTTGCGGGGGCGCTTTGCGGGGGCGGGGTTGTGAAAGCTGTTCGAAATAGCGTTGAATCGTTTTTAAAAAAAACTTGCACTCTCCTGTCCCGCTCTTAGTCTTTACCCTTCTTTTCCATTCTCCGACTGACGCCATGCATCCGCCTGCTTCCTTTTCGTTTCGCTTCCGCGCCCGCGCCCGCAAGGGTCGCGGCGCGGTTGTTGGCGTCGGCGCAGCCGGCGAGGGGCGGAATCCGGTGAAATTACGCAACCCGTTGATTCATGTGCAGTTACCCCCCCCCCCCCCCCCCCGAGTTTTTGGCGCGATGGCGGCGGCGGCGGCGGGTTGGATGGAGCGGTGGCGGGGCGCCGCCTCTCCGTTGAGGGCAATCGCAGTCGCATCCGGCGGGGGTTGCGGGCGGGGGCGGGAGGGGCGGTGGGAATCGCGAATCCACAATTATCAACTCACAAATCATAAATTACATAAAATTTCCAAGGATACGATGCCTCAAATTTCAAAGGGGATGGGGCGGGGGGGCAACGGGGCCGGCGCCACGGGGGGCGGCGGCGCGGGCGCGGGTGCGGGTGCGGGTGCGGGGGGCGGCGCGCCGGGTTGGGGCGTAGGGCGAGCGTCCCGCGTGCCGGTTTGGGGTGGGGGGCGGGCGGCCCGCGTGCCAGTCTTGCCGG
>JAITDF010000665.1:0-5000 GCA_031282705.1 Opitutaceae bacterium
CGGTTTTTCCCGACGCGATATCAAGCACCAGTTGTTCCCATGCGTCCGGGTTTTTCGTCGGCGCCGCCGGGTCGGGCAGCAGGCCGTTCAAGTCGAGAAAGACCAGGCACGCGCCAAGCGCGGCGCGTTTGTTTCCGTCAACGAAGGGATGATTGAGACAAAGGTAATGCAGGCAGGCGGCGGCGATTTCCACCGGGTTGTGAATCAAGGGTTCGCCGAACATGGTGGCCTGTGGGGCAAGGACGGCTGATTCGAGCAAGCCGTAATCGCGCAGCCCCTCCGCGCCTCCGTGCGAGGCGAGCGCCTCCGCGTGGATTGCTTCCACGGCGGCGACGGTGAGATGTGCGATTTCGCGCCTCATGCGAGCCGGCGGAAGACGGCGCTGTTTTTGCGGATGAGTTTGCGGGCGGACGCGCGGGCGTCGTCCGCCGTGATGACACGCCGCAGCGGGGTGAGCGTCACGGTGCCGCCGTCGTGCACGGACACATCCACCTGATCGCCTGTCTTGAGGCGGGCGAGATCGAGCAGCGCGGCGTCGAAGATGATGCCCTGCGAGTTGCCGATTCTGGCGATGGTTTTTATCATGGCGGGTAAAACTATGTTTTACCGTCCGGGGATGTCAACGGTGATATGCCGCGTTCCACGCGCCTCGGTTCTCAATGGAATCAAATCAACCGGGCGTTTTTTAGTTTATCCAGATTACCAAGTATGCCTGAGCAGCGAACCGGCACCGAGTAAGAGAAGGAAAATCGCAATTAAAAAATCAAAACCAATGCCGAACCAAAATTCCCACCTGCCCTGCTTTTTCTCAAAAAGGTGCGAGTATAGCCCCAAGCAGGCGCCGTCACGCGCACAGAGCAGGGTGTGGGCGAAATACCCGGTGCCCGCCAGACACATGCCGCCTTCGGCAAGCGGCGGGGAAATTAAATGGAGCGGAAACATCAGCAGCATGGGGAGCATGAAGAGGGAAAAGACGCGTTTTTGGAGCCGCCAGCGCAGTTTTGCCCGACGACTGACCAAACCGTCCTTGCGGAAGCGACGGTCCAGCCAGGACCCCTTGCCGGCGGATTGTCTCTCCGTTTTCATGCCGGCTCTGTCATGATTTGGCAGGCGTTTTTTCGGATTGCGGGCGCGGGAAGAGGATGGCGGTTTCGGCGACTTTGTTTCCGGCGAGGCGCGAGCCCCAGACGAGTTCGTCGCGCCAGGCGCCGGCGGCGGCGGCATCAGCGGCGGCGGGGGCGGCGGGGAGGCCGAGGACGGCTTTGATTTTCGCCGTGGTGCCGGGCATGACGGCGGCGAGGAGGGCGTTGGCGAGGCGGAGCGCCTCGGCCATCGTGGCGAGCGCGGTGCGCAGGAGCGCCTGGTCGGCGGGGGCGGCGGATTTGCCGAGTTTCCACGGGGCGCGTTTCTCGATGTAGCCGTTGGTGGCGGTGATGAAGGCGAAGGTGCGTTCGAGGGCGGTGTGGAACTGGAAGCCTTCGTGGAGCGAGATGACTTCGTCGCGGGTTTTTTCCCAGAGGGCGCGCAGCTCCGCCTCGGGCGTGGCGGCGGCGGCGTCCACCGCGCCGCCGGTCGCGCCGTCGCCGCCGGGCGCGGCGGCGGGGATGATGCCGGCGGCGAAGCGGTTGGTCATGTTGAGCGTGCGGTTGACGAGGTTGCCGAGGTTGTTGGCGAGTTCGGCGTTGTAGCGGGCGAGGAATTGCTGGAGCGAGAAGTCGCTGTCCTGGCCGACGCTCATTTCGCGGATGAGGAAATAGCGGAGCGCGTCCACGCCGTATTGTCCGGCGAAGGCGATGGGTTCGACGAAGTTGCCGGTGCTCTTGGACATCTTGCTGCCGTTGACCGACCACCAGCCGTGCGCGAGGATGGAGCGCGGGGGTTCGATGCCGGCGGCCTTGAGCATGATGGGCCAGTAAACGGCGTGCGGCGGCACGAGGATGTCCTTGCCGATGACGTGGAAGCTGGCGGGCCAGAAGCCGGGTTTGTCCACGACGGCGGTGTAGTAGTTGACGAGCGCGTCGAACCAGACGTAGGTGACGAAGGCTTCGTCGAAGGGCAGCGGGATGCCCCATTCGAGGCGTTCCTTCGGGCGCGAGATGCAGAGGTCGTTGAGCGGCTCGCCGAGGAATTCGAGGACTTGTTTGCGGCGGTAGCGCGGGAAGATGAAGTCCTCGTTTTTTTGCAGGTGGTCGATGAGCCAGTCCTGATACTGGCGGAGTTTGAAGAAGTAATTGCTTTCGGTGATCTCGGTGACTTCGCCGAAGAGTTCGGGCCAGGTGCCGTCGGGGTTGCGGTCTTTTTCCTGCAAAAACTGCTCCTGGCGCGTGGAGTAGAAGCCGCGGTATTCGGCCTTGTAGATTTCGCCCTTGTCGTGGAGCCACTGGAGGAGGTCGCGGACGACTTTTTTGTGGCGCGGCTCGGTGGTGCGGATGAAGTCGTCGTTGGAGATGTCGAGCGTGGCGCACATGGCGCGGAACTCCTGCGAAATCTCGTCGCAAAACTGCTGCGGGGGGATGCCGCGGGCGCGGGCGGTCTGCTGGACTTTCTGGCCGTGCTCGTCCACGCCGGTGAGGAAAAACACCTTGTCGCCCATGAGCCGCCGGAAGCGGGCGATGACGTCCGTCAGCACTTTCTCGTAGGCGTGCCCGAGGTGCGGCGAGCCGTTCACATAGTCGATGGCGGTCGTGATGTAGAAGGTGTTCATGCGTGCAAGAGGGCCAAAGGAAAACGCCCCCGCGGCCAAATGTCGAGGGCCGCCGCTTGAAGTCGGTTTTTTGGGGGTGCAACAGGAAGTGATGTCACTCCCGCAAAAGGCGAGCGCAACCCAAAGTGATGTCACCGCCGGAGTCTTTCTCTTTCTCCCGGCTTGCACCTGACGAAAGAAGAAAGAGAAAGAGGGAAGGGAACGGACGCTTCCGCGTAACATCAGCTGTTAACAATCCGCGCTGAAACGCGTTCCCTCGATTCCCATGATCACTCTCCAGCAAGTCGGCGACAAATGCGGCTTTTCCAAGGCCACTGTCTCGCTCGCGCTTCGCGGGCATCCGCGCATTCCCGAGGCCACCCGCGTGAAAATCCAGAAGGCCGCCGAGAAGGCCGGCTACCGGGTGAACCCGTTCGTCTCGGCGCACGCCGCCTACGTGCGCACCGCCCGGCGCCCCAAGGGCGGCAGCGTGCTCGCCTACCTCACCAATTGGCGGGAAAACGCGCTCCCCGCCTCCAAGCATGTCAACAAGCTCAGCTTCGACGGCGCCGGCAGGCGCGCCGCCGAGCTTGGCTACCGGCTCGAGCAGTTTCAACTCCTCGACCCGGGCATGACCGGCCGGCGATTGAGCCGCATCCTCGCCACCCGCGGCATCCTCGGTGTGATCGTCGCCGACCTCTCGCGCGCGACCGATCATCTCGACCTCGAATGGGAAAACCTCGCCTGCGTCACGATAGGCTACGGCATGCGCTCGCCCCAGGTCCACCGTGTCTGCCACGACCAATACAACTCGATGCGTCTCCTGCTCTCCGAATTGCAGGCGCTCGGCTGCCGCCGTGTCGGGCTGGCGATGGAATACCGGCAGGACGAGCGGGCCAACAATCTCATCCTCGCCGCCTTGCTCGCCCACCGCCGGCTGCACCGCGACAACACCCGCATCGAGCCCCTGTTGCCCGAGAAGTGGGACCGCCGGGAATTTCTCGCGTGGTATCGCGAGCACAGGCCCGATGTCGTCGTGAGCGTGCTCGACGATGTGATTGGCTGGCTGCGCGAGGATGGCGTGAGCGTGCCCGGTGATGTCGGTTTCGCGTCGGTGTGCTCATTTGACCGGGAGACATCGGGCATCGTGCAGCACTTCGGCGTCATCGGCGCGGCGGCGGTGGACATGCTCGTCGGCCAGCTCCACCTCAACAGCCGCGGGCTCCCCGAGCATCCCCAAAGCAGTCTTATCCCCGGAAGCTGGCGCGCCGGCGCCACCGTGGGCGCGCGCCGCGCGCGGGAAGCGGCGGGCGGCGGGTAGCAAGCGGCGGGAAAATCATCGGCGCCATCGGCGCCCCTGCGCTTCCGGCCCCTCCCGCCGCCTGTTGCTTCACGCGCGCCGCGTGCCCTGCCACCATTTTGTCCTCGCGGCGGATTCAAGGGCGGTCTCGAGCGGGGGGAGATCGGGATGCCAGAGGCGTTCCCATTCCAGGGTGACCGCGCCCGCGTAGCCGTCCCCGCCCAGCACGGCGAGCAATTCATGCATCGGAAACTCACCCTCGCCGGGAAGAACATAGGCATGGCCGGCGGCCCTCCCGTCCGCCCGGCTCGCGCTGTCTTTCCCATGCAGGTGTGAGCCGACGCCGGCGAGGGCGCGCCAGGTGGCCGCGGGCGGCTCGCCGCCCTTTTTCCAGGTATGGTGCGCGTCCCAGAGGATGCGCGTGCCGTCGGGGGCCGCGTTGGCAAAATCAAGAATGACCGCGCCGGTAAGCAGCGAGTCGTGCGTCTCGATCACCATGTTGCTGCGCCAGCCGTTCGCGGCGCGGGTGTCGTTCCACCAGCGGAGCGTGTCGAGCGCGGCGGCGCGGCCGTCCGGTCCGCCCGCCGCGCCGTCAAACACGCGCAAGGGCAGGCCGCCGAGCGCCTCCGCCCACGGGAGAAAACGCAAAAAGGCGCGGCGCCCGGCTTCGTCCGCCCGGCTGAGGACGAGCGACGTATCCATGGAATGGATGCGCACGGGGCCGCCCCGCAGCTCCGCGGCGAGGGCTTCCGGCGGGCCGAGGGTCTTCTCGAAAAGCGCGGGCAGGTCGAGCGTGCCGGAAAGCGCGCGGAGCTCGAGCGCGTCGAGCTTGAAGCGGGCGGCAAGCGCGAGCGCCTCGCCGAGTGAAAGCGCGGGGCAGCCGAGGGTGGAGATGGAGCGTTGCACGGGCATGGCGGAGTGGCGGAGTGGCGTCGGAAATGCGTGCCGTTTTTTCAAAATATTTCAAGAAAGGAAAATTTTCCGCTTCGTTCCCTGTTTTAATCCCGGCGCGGTTTT